>JAAWDX010000004.1 GCA_022794035.1 Lachnospiraceae bacterium
ATTTTTATTTGGATCTTTTGTTCTATCACTTGAAATTGCGTTGTTATGTTGTGGTAGAATTGAAAGCCTGTGATTTTGAACCAGGATTTATCAGCCAATAAAATATGTATCAGAATATAGTAAATGATATTTTGCGCCATCCTGATGTTAAACCAACAATTGGACTTTTATTGGTTAAGGGTAAGAATAAAACTGTAGTAGAATACTCTTTGTCTGGTTATCAGAACCCGATTGGCGTAGCAGAGTGGCAAAATCAGCTTACGCAATCTTTGCCAAAGGAGCTGCAGAGTAGTTTGCCTTCTATTGAGGAAATAGAAAGAGAATTGGAATAACGGCAAAATTGATAGAAAAAGTGCAACGGCCGTTGCACAAATGGGATAATAGCTGTGATTAATGGCCAGTGGATTAAATCAATTCGGTTTAAGCTACCGATTATTGAAAATGATTTAAGTATAGGTTTGGACAACGGTGAACATGTTGAGACGGCTGCCTTAATCGTAAAAAATGAGTAAATACGAGCCTTTGTGGAAGTGGATAAAAGAAAACGGCACAGCCAGTCTGCAGCTGACTTATGCCGAAATCGAAAACATTGCAGGGATACCGATAGATCATTCCTTTCTTTCCTATAAAAAGGAACTGGCTGCATATGGGTATCAGGTCGGGAAGATTTCTATGAAGAAGCAGACGGTGACTTTTAAGAAAATAGTAGAATAGAAGCGGGAGGAGAGAATGAATCAGGAGCTTATTCAGTATATAGAAAGCGAGATTTTTCCATTATATCAGCGCAATGAAGAGGGACATGGCATTTCGCATATTAAAACGGTTATCAAGCGGAGTCTGGAGCTGGCGCAGGAGTATGAGGTAGATCTCAATATGGTCTACACGGTTGCTGCCTATCATGACCTAGGGCATTATATTGATAGAAGTACGCATGAGCTGATTTCAGCGGATATGATGATTAAGGATGAAAACCTGACGCGTTGGTTTACGCAGGAGCAAAGAAAGCGGATGAAGGAGGCCATAGAGGATCATCGGGCTTCCAGCAAGCATGAGCCCAGATCGATTTATGGAAGAATTGTCAGCACAGCTGACCGTACCATTATCAATATAGACCATACGATTAAAAGGACCTACTCGTATGGAAAGAGCCATTATCCGGATTTGCCGCAGGAAGAGCAGCTGGAACGGATTTATCAGCACCTGAGCCAGAAATATGGGGAAGGCGGATATGCCAAGGTATACCTCAAGGATCAGGAATATGAAGACGCGCTGCAGGAGCTGAGAAAAGCGTTAGCAAATCATGAGGAGTTTATAGAAAGAGTCAAAAAAGTTATTCAAGAGGACTGATACACCGCCTCTGAGGGGCGAAAGGAAAAGGAGGCGATGTAATCCTATGAATCCAAAGCTGAAAGAAAAGATATTGGAATCGCTTTCGGCTGTGCTGCCGATTACGGGCATTGTGTTGCTGCTGAGCATTTTGTTGGTGCCCATAGAGCTGGGCGAGATGGTCATGTTTCTTACCGGCGCCGTGATGCTGGTGGTAGGCATGGGCTTTTTTCAGCTCGGAGCGGAAATGTCTATGACGCCGCTTGGCGAGGGAATTGGCGTTCAGATATCCAAAACAAGGCGTATTGTACTGATTTTACTGATTGGGTTTTCTATGGGCGTGATTATCACGATCTCGGAGCCTGATTTGCAGGTGCTTGCAGAGCAGGTGCCTTCTATTCCTAATCAGGTTCTCATCTGGACGGTGGCAGTGGGAGTTGGATTCTTTCTGGCGCTTGCTATCTTTAGAATTCTGTTTCAGATCCGCCTATCAACGATCTTGATTATTCTGTACGCTGTTTTAATCGTTATTTCCTATTTTATTCCGGCTGATTTTCTGGCCGTTGCCTTTGATTCCGGCGGCGTGACCACGGGCCCGATGACGGTACCGTTTATCATGGCGATGGGCGTGGGTCTGGCGTCCGTGCGCGGTGATAAAAATGCGTCCAGCGATAGCTTTGGCTTAGTTGCGCTCTCCAGTATTGGTCCCATTTTAGCCGTGCTGATTTTAGGCTGCTTTTATCATCCGCAGGAGACGGCATACAGTGCTTCAGCTGTAGCGGCTGTGCATACAACGCGGGATGTGGTAAAAGAGTTTTTGTTCAGCATGCCCGCTTATATCAAAGAGGTTTTGATATCGGTGCTGCCGATTGTAGCGGTTTTTCTGGTCTTTCAGCTGCTTACGCACAGGTATCAGCGGCGTCAGGCCAAACGAGTGGTGATTGGATTTATCTATACCTATATCGGACTAGTGCTTTTTCTGTGCGGCGTGAATGTGGGCTTTGCCTCTGTAGGGTCATTTCTTGGGTATGCGATTGCTTCAGCAAGCTGGAAATGGCTGCTGATTCCGATCGGTATGCTGATCGGATATTATATTGTCAAGGCAGAGCCGGCCATACAGGTGCTGAACCATCAGGTAGAGGATGTAACCAACAGCGCCGTATCGGCTAAAGCGATGAACCGCTGTCTGTCCATCGGTGTGGCTGTGAGCGTAGGGCTTGCGATGCTGCGGGTGCTGGCCGGAATTCCGATTGAGTGGATCATTATACCGGGATATGGTATCGCGTTGGTGCTTTCCAAGATCGTACAGCCCATGTTTGTCGGTATTGCCTTTGACTCCGGCGGAGTGGCCAGCGGACCGATGACAACGACTTTCTTGCTGCCTCTTAGTTTGGGAGCCTGTGAGGCAGTGGGAGGCAATGTGATGACAGATGCTTTTGGCGTAGTAGCGCTGGTAGCGCTTACGCCTCTGATCGCAGTTCAGATTATGGGACTGTGGTATCAGTATAAGCTAAGTAAACTAGACCAGGCTGCGCTGCAGAAGGCGATCTCTTTGAATGCGCAGGATGAAATATATGATTTTGAGGAGGATAATGAAGATGGCGGAGCCATGTAAAAGAGCGGCGTATCGCATTTTATTTTTAGTTGCGACTCCTAAGCTGATCCATAAAGCAACAGAGCTATGGAAGGAGGAGAAGGTGCCGGTACAGTATCTTTTTCATGCACAGGGCACGGCTTCCAGCGAAATCATGGATTTGCTGGGGCTGGGCGGGATTGAAAAGAATATTCTGCAGGCTGTTATGCCGAAATCCTTCGCAGATAGAATGCTGAAAAAGCTGAAAAATCAGCTATATTTGGGAATGCCTAATACAGGGATTGCCTTTACTATGCGCATATCCGGCTGCAGCGGCCGCCTGATTCAGCTCATGGAGGAGACAATGCCGGTGGAGGCGGAGAATGGACAGTCAGAACTTAGAAGGGATGAAGAGGAAATGATGGACAATGCATATAATATGGTGGTGACAATTGTAGATCAGGGCTACAGCGAGCAGGTGATGGATGCGGCGAGAGCAGCCGGAGCAGCCGGCGGCACAGTGTTTCACAGCCGGCGGATCGGTAGCGGAGAGGCTATGAAGTTTTGGGGCATCCATGTGCAGCAGGAGCGCGAGACGGTGCTCATTTTGGTGCGCAAGGAGGATAAGAGAACCATCATGAAGGCAATCGGCGAGAAATGCGGTATGAATAGTGAAGCGCATGGGATCGTGCTTTCCATGCCGGTGGATGAAATTGTGGGACTCGGTGAATAAAAACGGATGTCCATGAAAATCATTGCACGGGTAAAAAGCGAATTTCCGGCTAAATTTGGAATCCCCAGGCAAAGCGGTCTGGTAAACGGACTGGAGTCTCAGATTATATTTGAACCGGCATACCGCAATCCGGATGCGCTCCGAGGCCTAGAGGCCTATTCCCATATCTGGCTTTTGTGGGAGTTTTCGGAGGCAATCCGAGAGGAATGGTCACCAACGGTGAGACCGCCCAGATTGGGAGGCAATCAAAGGGTAGGCGTATTTGCCACAAGGTCACCGTTTCGGCCGAATCCGATCGGCCTTTCCTGCGTGCAGCTGCAGAAAATTGAATGGCAGACGCCAAAGGGGCCGGTTCTATGGATTGCAGGGGGCGATTTGATGGACGGGACGCCGATTTATGACATCAAGCCCTATTTACCCTTCACCGATAGTAGGCCGCAAGCTTCTTCCGGCTTTGCCGGTACGGTTTTGGATCGGCAGCTGCGAGTGGAATGTCCGCAGGAGGTGTATCAGAAGATACCGGCGGCTAAGCGAGAGGCTGTTTTTGAGATTTTGGCGCAGGATCCGAGGCCTTCTTATCAAAAGGATCCGCAGCGGGTATATGGCTTTATTTATGCGAATATGGAGATTCGGTTTCAGGTGGATCATGAGGTGCTGACGATTCAGTCGGTTGAGCCTATGTCTTAAAGGAGGAAGCAGGGAGCGGATATGGGAGAGAAAGCATGTGCGCTGGCTTCGCGCTGCGGCGGCTGTCAGTATATGGGGATGCCGTATGAGAGGCAGCTGGTGCTGAAGGAGGAGAAGGTACGCGGCCTGTTTCCGAAATACAAAGAGCGGATTGAGCCGATTATCGGGATGGAGGATCCGTATCATTATCGCTGTAAGGTGCAGGCGACATTTGGGCTTCAAAAGGGGCGGGTTGTATCCGGCACCTATGAGCCGGCTTCGCACCGGCTGGTGGCGGTGGAGGACTGCCTGATTGAGGATGAGCAGGCTGACCGGATTTTGGCGACGATTCGCGCGCTCATGATCTCGTTTAAGCTAATGCCCTATGATGAAGATCATAGAAGGGGCGTGCTGCGCCATGTCCTCATTCGTAAGGGCTACGTGAGCGGAGAGATTCTGGTGGTGCTTGTAACGGGGTCCTATGAATTTCCCGGCAAAAATCATTTCGTGAAGGCGCTGTGCCATGCGCATCCTGAGATCCGTACGGTGATTCATAATGTGAATGGCAGGAAAACGAGCATGATTTTAGGGCCGCAGCAAAAGACAATCATGGGTCCCGGTTATATCACGGATCGATTGATGGGGCACACGTTTCGCATTTCGGCAGCGTCGTTTTACCAGGTGAATCCGCCGCAGACGGAGCGGCTTTATGCAGCGGCGCTGCAGATGCTGCAGCTGAGCGGCCGGGAGAGCGTGCTGGATGCTTATTGCGGCACGGGCACCATCGGCATTTTGGCTGCGCAAAAAGCGGGGTCCGTGATCGGAGTGGAGCTCAATCGGCAGGCTGTGCAGGATGCGATAGTCAATGCTAAGCTCAACCAGGTGCGCAATATTCGCTTTGTTTGCGAGGATGCCGGCCGTTTCCTGCAGAGAGCGGCGGCGCAGCAGGCGGTGCCGCAGGTTGTGATCATGGATCCGCCACGGGGCGGAAGTGATGAAGCCTTTCTCTCGGCGCTGGCGGCCGCAAGCTCGGAGAAGATCGTCTATATTTCGTGCAATCCGGAGACGCAGACGCGGGATACGGCATATTTGGTAAAGCGTGGGTATGAGATTAAACGCATTCAGCCGGTGGATTTGTTTCCGATGACGGAGCATGTGGAGACTATTGTGTTGCTTTCCCATAACTAATATAGTCACTATGATATAAACAGATAAGGAGGTATGCTGTCTTGCATTTTTATCATGGAAGTCCCATTGGTGGACTTAATGAACTAAAACCGTTTTTATCTGAGCACGGTAAACAATATATTTACTTCTCGACAAACCCTGTAGTTGCGCTTTTATATGCAGTGAAGCCTGTGCCAAAGCCGTTTAGCTTTTACCCCTATGGTTTTGAAAAAGACGGTACTGTGGTTTATTCGGAATATTTTGAAAATGCTTTTTATCATTTATATAATGGAAAAGTCGGTTATTTATATGAATGTATGAATTTGAAGAATATGGACAATCCCACTAATATTAATTGTGCTTATACTTGCAGTGAACCAATAAAAGTCAATACGGTAACAGAGATTTCTAATCTGTATACTTACTTTAAAGAGCAGGAATCAAAAGGATTGTTTTGGATAAAACAGCGAGAGAAAATTTCTGAACAAGAAATGCAATTTGTCTTTGATGAATTGCAAAAGGATATGAAGCGACATAATTTGCATAAATTTCCGCAACACCCAATGAGTGTTTTTATACAAGAGCATTTCCCAAATGTTTGGGACACAAGATGGATTACCGAGTGATTGAGGATGAGAATATATGGCTGACACAGAAGATGATGACTACATTGTATGATGTGGATGTTCGTACAATCAATGAGCATATTAAAAAGATATATTCGGATTCTGAACTTGAGGAAGATGCAACTATCCGGAAATTCCGGATAGTTCAAACCAAAGGCTACCATATATGCTGGAATTAGAGGAAAACGCTAAAAAATAGTGCTCTCACTCAAGATTAAGATAATAACGTCAAAGCGGAAACAATTCCATGATGAGAACCTTTACTTTTCCGCAAAGAAACCTTTACTTTTTGGGTTTCTAGGGTATAATAAGTAAAGAAAGAAGGTGAACCTCATGATTTCCTATTCCAATCTGCTGCAAAAACTGGATGAAAAAGGTCTGACGAAAACGGCATTGGCTAAGGAGCTTGGCATTTCTTCGCGCACAATGGCCAAAATCGGACGGAGAGAAAAAATCGCGGATCATGTTCTTAAGAAAATGGCTGTTTTTTTCGATTGTTCTGCAGATGAACTATATCAAATTATTTCAGATAACCGTTTGCTTCAAACACTTAGAGATGAAAAAAGCATCCGCATGCCAGGAGGCCTGTATCATGAACTTCAAGTACGGATGACCTATAATTCCAATCACATAGAAGGCAGTAAGATCAGTGAAGACCAAACTAGACTGATTTTTGAAACCAATACAATCGCTATCAAAGAAGGTATCCCTGTTGATGACATTATCGAAACCGTCAATCATTTCCGGGCTATTGACTTTTGTATTGATATGGCGGAGGAGCCGCTTACCGAGGATATCATCAAAGAACTTCACCGCATCTTAAAGCAAAGCACAAAGGATTCCTCGCTTGCATGGTTTGCCGTTGGAGATTACAAGAAAAGAGCTAATGTAGTCGGCGGCCATGAAACTGCAAGGCCAGAAGAGGTTGCTCCGCGCATGAAAGCTCTGCTTTCTGCATATGAAGCCAAAACGGATGTCACGATTCATGATATCATTCATTTCCATTATGCATTTGAACGCATTCATCCTTTTCAGGATGGTAATGGCAGAGTTGGCAGGTTGATTGCATTCAAAGAGTGCTTGCGTTTCGGGCTTATTCCGTTTATCATTGAAGATAATAAAAAAATGTATTATTACCGGGGGCTCTCCGAATGGGAACGGGAGAAGGGCTACCTGATAGATACTTGTCTGGATGGACAAGATACCTTCAGAAAACTAATGTCCCTGTTTGATAATTAAAATATAAAGAAAAGAACAAGATACTAATTTCCAAAAATATCCCCTCTTGATTTGAACGATAATCAAGAGGGAATATTTTAATGTTTTCTACTTTAATTCTTCGATCCATTCCAAAAGCTCTTCTTCAGAAACACTGCTGCTAAAACGCTTGCCGGCCAGCCAGTTACCGCTTCCAGCCTGCTCAGCCAGATGGCGGCTGCTTTCGCCAATATCACTTCCGCCGGAAGTGCAGAAGGGAATCACCGTAATACCTTCAAAATTATGGCTCTCAACAAACGTACTCATGATGCGGGGCGCATCGCCCCACCAGATCGGATAGCCAAGATATATCGTAGTATATCCGTCAAAGGAGATTGGCTCGCCGCTTATTTCAGGCCGGGCAGATGCATCGTTCATCTCAATGGAAGTACGGCACTGATCATCATGATAGTTAAGATCCGCATCAGAATAGGGGTCTGCCGGGATGATTTCCTGCAGCTCTGCATGAGTGAGAGCCGCTATTTTTTCCGCCACCTCTTTGGTTGTTCCCGTCGCGGAAAAGTATATAACGAGCGCATCATGATCAGCAGAACTTTCTTCCTTTGCCGTAGCAGACAGCGGCTCAGAGGAAGCGCTGCTTTCTTTAGCTGCATTTGGCGTACAGGCCATCAGGCACATAGCCATGCATAGCAGCATCAGTGCTGCAAGCATATGCCGGCTCTTTTTCATTAGCATTTTCATAAGAGGCGGCACCCTATAGCCATTTGGCGGCCCAGGCAGAAAGCTCCTCTTCCGATGCAGACGAAGAGAAGAGCTGCCCATCCTTAATATGAGCATGTGGTGCAAGGGCAGCAAGATTCTGCGCAGAGTCGCCAAGGCCGCTCCCGCCGGATGTAGCGAAAGGAATCACCGTTTTACCGCTAAAATCATAGGCCTCCATAAACGTATCGATGATGGAAGGCTCACGATACCACCAAATCGGAAAGCCAACAAATACCACCTCATACTGTCCCATATGGTCGGCTCTGGTATGAATCTCAGGACGGGAGCTCCGATCCCTCATTTCAACAGAGCTTCTGCTATCCTTGTCCCGCCAGTTTAGATCCGCATTGGTGTAGGGAACCACTGGTTCAATGGCAAACAGGTCTGCATGGATGGCCCTAGCCAGCCGGTCTGCCAGCCCTTTTGTCACGCCGCTTGCGCTAAAATAGGTCACTAATGTCTTTTTCATATGATCCTCCGTTTCTCTGAGCCAAATTGACTTTCATAGCTCAGGTGATTTATAATTATGATAGCTTTACTTTACACCTTGAAGTTAACTCCAAGTCAAGAGGAATTATAAATAAATTGAAGATTTATTCGGAAAGGGAATCAATGAAAAACATTCTTATACATGGCTTAGGGCAGAACCATCACAGCTGGGACAGTATCAATCAATGTCTAAAGGCTAATCAGATGGATACCGTATGCCCTGACTTATTTGATATTACAAAAAATGCCGCCAAAGCATACCCCGTGATGTATGCCGCTTTCTCAGCGTTTTGCCAGCAGCAAAAAGATAAGCTCAATCTATGCGGACTCTCGCTGGGCGGCATATTGGCGCTGGACTATATAAAGGAGCATCCGGAAAAGGTAAATTCGCTCATTCTCATCGGCACGCCCTATACCATCCCTAAAGTCGCTTTCAAGCTGCAGAATTTAGTGTTTCACATGATGCCCTCGTCAGTATTTGAAAAAATGGGCTGCCCGAAAAAAGACTTGATGGCATTAGTGAACTCGATGGCAAAGCTGGATATTGCCAAGGGGCTAGAGGCGCTGCGCTGTAAAAGCCTGATCATATGCGGCGAAAAAGACAAGGCAAATAGAAAGAGCGCTCAATTGCTGCAGCAGCATATTCAACAAAGCGAACTGAAGATCATCCGAAGCTGTTCTCATGAGGTGAATAGAGAGCAGCCGAAAGAACTGGCCCATGTCATCTATACGTTTTGGCAGGATAAACAGTAAAACTTTTTTACGCACGATTTGCAACAGGACAGACAGATGGCATGTTTAATTTGCTATCCTGTATAAGAAAGGAGGTCCTATGAAACTAGAACGGTTAATTGGCATTCTATCAGTGCTTATGCAGAAAAAGACAGTAACGGCTCCCTATCTGGCACAGAAGTTTGAGGTTTCGCGCAGAACCATCAGCCGTGATATCGAGGCGCTTTGTGCAGCAGGGATCCCGATCCTGACCAGGCAGGGGACAAACGGCGGCATTTCGATCATGGAAGATTATACAATAGACCGGACACTTCTGACCAGCAAAGAGCTGCAGGACATTCTGGCAGGGCTTCGCAGCCTTGACAGCGTAAACGGAACCAATCGTTACGGGCAGCTGATGGAAAAGCTTTCGCAGGGCTCATCTGATTTCATGACAGGCGATCAATTCGTCTTGATTGATTTATCCTCATGGTACAAAGAATCACTGGCACCCAAAATTGAATTGCTGCGCAGAGCGATCGAAGAGAGGCGCGAGGTTACGTTTCTTTATTTTTCGCCCAAAGGCGAAAGCCAGAGAAGGATAGAGCCTTACTATCTAATCTTTCGTTGGTCCAGCTGGTACGTGTGGGGCTGGTGCAGCCAGAGGCAGGATTTTCGCCTGTTTAAGTTAAACCGCATAGAAGAGCTGGCGCTCTCTGAGAGTCATTTTATCAAACGTCCAGCTTCATTGCCCGATTTGAGGGATGAACGTATCTTTCCGGGAGGCATCCAGGTAAAAGCACTCTTTGATGAAAGCTGTAAGTGGCGTCTGGTAGAGGAGTTTGGCAGGGGCTGCTTTACGTATCAGGAGGACGGACGGCTTTTATTTGAAACGGATTATACGGATAAAGAAAATTTGCTGACATGGCTGCTCAGCTTTAGAGACAAGGCAGAGCTGCTCGAGCCGCAGGAGCTAAGAGACGAGATGCAGCAGATGAGTCAAAGGCTGCAGGCGCTATATGAAAAGAAGGAGGAAAAAACAAATGAAATATCCATGGATTGACGAGTATTTATTGAATAAGCGAGGGGTAACAAAGGATTTGCAGGCAGACTGGAACTGGGTGAGATACAAGATCGGTGATAAAATGTTTGCCGCAATCTGTCTGGATGCAGAAAACAGGCCTTATTACATAACCATAAAACTAAAGCCGGAGACGGGAGATTTTCTCCGGCAGCAATATGAAGACATCATTCCCGGATTTTATATGAATAAGCAGCACTGGAACTCCGTTAAGCCTGACGGTGCGGTGCCTGAGGATTTGATGAAGGAAATGCTGGATCAGGCGTATCATGTGGTGTTAGGATCATTTAGCGGCAAGAAGCAGCGGGAGCTGACGGGGCTGACCGTTTGCGGGACGGAGTGCCGGATCTGTGCTGCTTATGGGAATCTGTGTCAGGGCTGCAATGAAACGCGCGGCAAGGTTTTCCATGCACAGGGAGGAAAGGCCTGCGGCATTTACCATTGCAGCGTGAATCAAAAGAGGCTTCCTAGCTGCGCCGCTTGTGATCAGCTGCCCTGTGAAATCTGGAAGCTGACGAGGGATCCGTCTATGACGGAAGAAGAATTTGAAAGCAGCATAGCAGAGCGGGTAAAAAATTTGACAGAGGTGAAAGAAAGTGGCATTTGATTATAAGAAAGAGTATAAAGAATTTTATCTGCCGCCTAAAAAGCCGATGATCCTTACAGTGCCAAGGATCCAGTATATTGCTGTAGATGGCAAGGGAGACCCGAATGATCCGGAAGGAGCATACAAAAAAGCAATCAGTCAGCTGTATGTCATTGCTTTCACGATCAAAATGAGCTATAGGGGGCAGCATCAGATAGAAGGCTACTTTCCTTATGTTGTCCCCCCGCTGGAGGGGCTATGGCGGCAAAATGGAAATGACCGCATCGATTATACGAAAAAGGAAGCATTTGAGTGGACCTCTATGATCCGGCTGCCGGAATTTGTCACCAAAGCCGAATTGGAGTGGGCGATTCAGGAGGCAACAGAGAAAAAGCAGCAGGATTTTTCAGGTGTACGCTATTTTGCTTATGAAGAAGGCGTATGCGTGCAGTGTATGCATATCGGAAGCTATGACAGCGAGATGGGAACGCTTCAAAGAATGCATGATTTTATAGAGGAGCAGGGATATATCGAGGATTTTTCACAGGGGCGCCGGCATCATGAGATTTACCTGAGCGATCCTAGGCGGACCGCAGCAGACAGACTGCGCACGGTGATTCGCCAGCCGATTATAGCTAAATGAGATGAGTATGATGGCGGCCGATGAGGCATACTAATTGGATAAAGCACTAATGATTAAGGAGGAAAAAATATGTGCACAGCCATTACCTATCGGACGCAGGATTTTTATTTCGGACGGACGCTTGACTATGAGGTTTCCTATGGAGAGCAGATATGTATTACGCCTCGTCATTTTGTGTTTCCTTTTCGGAATGGAACCATTGTGAACGAGCCGTATGCAATGATTGGCATGGCTCATATCGAGGACGGATGTCCGCTGTATTATGATGCAGTTAATGAGAAGGGACTCGCCATGGCAGGGCTTAATTTTGTGGGCAATGCCGTTTATCAGGAAAAGCAGGCAGAAAAAAAGAACGTGGCAACCTTTGAGCTGATCCCATGGATTCTCATGCACTGTGCTTCTGTAAAAGAGGCGCGTAAAAGGCTGAATGAATTAAACCTGACAGGCCAGCCATTTAATGATAGACTTCCAGCAGCGCAGCTGCACTGGATTCTTGCTGATCAGGAGGAATGCATTACGCTGGAATCAGTTAAGGAGGGGCTGAAGATTTATGATAACCCGGCAGGTGTGCTGACCAATAATCCGCCCTTTAAGGAGCAGCTGTTTCAGCTAAACCAGTATATGGCCCTTTCTTCTAAGGAGCCGGAAAATCAGTTTTCCAAGCAGCTGCCGCTGCAGACCTACAGCCGGGGGATGGGCGCTCTGGGGCTTCCGGGTGACTTATCCTCAATGTCTCGCTTTGCCCGGGCTGCTTTTACCAAGCTCAACGCTGTCTCCGGTGAATCCGAGCTGGAAAGCGTAAATCAGTTCTTTCATATTTTAGGCAGTGTGGAGCAGCCAAGAGGATGCTGTGAGGTAAGAGACGGCGAGTATGAGATTACCCTTTATACCTCCTGCTGCAATGCACAGCAGGGGCGGTACTATTATACAACGTATGATAATCATCAGATCACAGCAGTGGACATGCACCAGGAGGATTTGGAGGGCAAACAGCTTATCACCTATCCGCTGGTGCAGGGCGAGCAGATTCGGTGGCAAAACAAAGCAGCAAATCATTGATTTTATTGGCTAAGTGATGTATGATATAGGAATTCAGTTCAGAAAAGAACCAAAGGAGAAGAAAACCGTGAAAATTCTGATTTTATCCTGCAATACGGGGGAAGGGCATAATTCTGCGGCCAAAGCAATTGCAGAGCATGCAGCGCTTGCAGGGCATGAGGTGCAGCTGCAGGACATGATGGCGCTGGCCAGCGATAAAGTGTCTAAGCGTGTCGGTGGCACCTATGTCGGGATTGTCAAATATTGTCCGCGTCTGTTTCAGGCTCTGTACCAGCTTGCCAGTAAAATCAGCTCTCATCGCCATAAATCACCGGTTTATTATGCTAATACTCTTATGGCTAAAAAGCTGCAGGCCTATCTGGAGGAGCATTCCTATGATGTGATCATCACGACGCATCTCTTTCCGGCAGAAACGTTGACGTATCTAAAAAGAAAAGGAAGGCTCCGTCAGCGCGTGATAGCCGTATCTACAGACTATACCTGCATCCCTTTTTGGGAAGAGACCGAATGCGATCTTTACACGGTAGCACATGAGCAGCAGCTAGGCGAATATATGATGCGCGGGATTCCGGCTGAACGATTGAAGCCGCTGGGGATCCCGGTCGGCTGCTGCTTTGAACGACAAGGAGAGAGGGAGGCAGCGCGTCTTCTTCTCGGCCTGCCGAGAAAAGTTCCTGTATATCTGGTTATGGGCGGCAGCATGGGATTTGGAAAAATGCACATCTTTGCGCAAAAGCTTGCAAGAGGATGCGTGAATGGGGAACAGATTGTAATCATCTGCGGCAATAATAAGGGTCTCTATAGGAGATTGCAGTATCAGTTTAAGACGAACCATGCTGTGCATGTGATTGGCTATACGAGCCAGATTGCAGAGTATATGGATGCCTGTGATGTGGTGTTTACCAAGCCGGGCGGACTGAGCAGTACGGAAGCGGCGGTAAAAGGGATTCCGATTGTGCATACCGCGCCGATCCCGGGCTGTGAGACGAAGAATGTGGCGTTTTTTACGAAAAATGGAATGTCGGTCGGCACGAAACGGGTGAGCGAGCAGCTATATTATGGGCATAGGCTAATCTATGATGGGCAGTACCGGCAATTTATGCAGGAGGCGCAGCAAAGAGGGCTGCATCATGATGCGGCCGTGCGGATTTTGGAGATGGCACAGGAGATTGCGCATTAGAAGAGGGAGAGTTAAGTGAAAACGGCGATATGTATTTTGATCGGATATTTGTCCGGCAGCGTTTTGAATGCCTATATTTTGCCGAAATGTCTTTGTAGAATTGATGTGACGGAAAAGAGCGAGGATGGGAATCCGGGAGCAGCCAATGCTTTTTTGCAGGCGGGAATTCCGGTAGGCATCTTGGTGATTATTTTGGAGATTATGAAGGGCTATTGGCCGCTGAGGCTGGGAGTGCGCTGGATTGGGTTTGAAAATATGTGGTTTGTTTTACTGATGGCGGCACCGGTGCTGGGGCATGCCTATCCGTTTTGGAGAAGATGGAAGGGCGGCAAGGCGATTGCTGTCTCTTTTGGGGTGCTGCTGGGGATCTGGCCGCATTATCAGCCGTTACTGCTTTTAGCAAGCTTTTATCTGATTTTTTCTCTGATTCTGCGCATTCCATCGCATGCCTATCGCTCGATTGCTACATACGCCTGTTTTTTACTGAGCTGTCTGGGAATGGTCAAGGAGCCTGTTATCTGCGGCGGTTGTATTTTGATTGCGGCCATCGTCATGGAGCGTCATATTAAGAGTCTGCAGGCGCTTAAATATGTCGAAAAAGAAGAGCAGCGGAATTTATAAGGTTTTGATTGACAGATGGAAGATCCAATGGTATCATAGGAGCATAGCAGCTGTTACTGACGGATTCAGGTGGAACAACCACCGGGGAGCAGCTTGCGTAGGATTTTTGCCGACCGTCTGGGCAGCACCGAAAAACGATGCTGCCCTATTTTTATGTCGGAATCAAGGGCATGCAAAAGAACATGGAGGATAAAATGGAGCAGTTTAATGGATGGAAGGGCTTCCAAAGCGGAGCATGGCAGGAAAACATTGATGTGCGTGATTTTATTCAGAAGAATTATACGCCTTATGAGGGAGACGAGGCTTTCTTACAGGGGCCGACGGAGCGGACAACCAAGCTGAGAGAAAAGTTTGATGCGCTTTTAATGGAAGAACATAAAAATAATGGCGTCTTGAAAATTGACACGGAAACCGTCATTACTTCAACGGCATTTGGGCCGGGATACTTAGATCAGGAAAATGAAATTATCGTTGGCCTGCAGACGGACGAGCCGCTTAAACGGGCCTGCAATCCCTTTGGCGGAATGCGCATGGTCAGAGAAGCCTGCAAGGCATACGGCTATGAGGTGTCCCCGAAGATCGAAGAGGCGTTTCATTATCATAAAACACATAACGACGGCGTTTTCAGCGCCTATACCAAAGAGATCCGCGAGGCGCGCCACTGCGGCCTGATTACCGGCCTGCCGGATGCTTACGGACGTGGACGGATCATTGGCGATTACCGGAGAGTAGCCCTTTACGGTGTAGATCGGCTGATTGAGGAGAAGCAAAAGGATCAGGCTCAGATCGGAGAGGATCGGGCGATGATCATGGATACGATTCGCCTTCTTGAGGAGATTTCTGAGCAGATCTCAGCGCTGAAGGATCTGAAAAAAATGGCAGCTTCTTATGGCTTTGATATCGCAAAGCCGGCAACGAATGCAAGAGAAGCGGTTCAGTGGCTGTATTTTGGCTATTTAGCAGCGATTAAGGAACAAAACGGAGCGGCGATGAGCCTTGGCAGGACCTCTACGTTTTTGGATATCTATTTTGAAAGAGACCTGCAGGCAGGTGTTTTGACGGAAACACAGGCGCAGGAAATCATGGATGATTTTGTGCTGAAGCTGCGGATGGCACGGCATTTAAGAACACCTGACTATAACGAGCTGTTCGGCGGCGATCCAATGTGGATCACGGAATCGATCGGCGGTATTGGCGAAGACGGGCGCTCTATGGTGACTAAAAACAGCTATCGCGTGCTGCAGACATTATATAATTTGAATCCATCAGCGGAGCCTAATCTGACAGTATTATGGTCCAATCAGCTGCCGGCTGCCTGGAAACGGTTTGTGGCTAAAGTGTCCTGTGATACAGATGCCGTGCAATATGAAAATGATGATGTGATGCGGCCAGTTTATGGGGATGATTATGCAATCGCCTGCTGCGTATCCGCTATGAAGGTTGGCAAGCAGATGCAGTTTTTTGGTGCGCGCACCAATATGGCTAAATTTTTGCTTCTGAGCTTAAACGGCGGCAAGGACGAGCTGAAAAATGAGCAGGTAGGACCGGTGCATGAGCCCTATCAAGGGGAATATCTGGAATATCATAAGGTACTGGAGCTGCTGGACTTTTACCGCCCATGGCTGGCCAGAACCTATGTCAGTGCGATGAATATTATTCATTATATGCATGATAAATATGCTTATGAGAAAACGCAGATGGCGCTGCATGATACGGATGTTCACCGGTTTATGGCCTTTGGTATTGCCGGGATGAGCTGTATGGCTGATTCTCTGTCTGCGATCAAGCATGCGAAGGTTAGATGTATTCGTGATGAGCAGACAGGCCTGATTGTAGATTATGAAATAGAAGGGCAGTATCCGGCCTTTGGCAATGATGATGACCGCGTAGACAAGATTGCCTGCGAGCAGGTGAAGAAATTCAGTGATGAGCTAAAGCATATTCCGCTCTATCGCTATGCAGAGCATACGCTTTCGATTTTGACGATTACCTCTAATGTGATGTACGGGAAGAAAACAGGCAATACGCCCGATGGCAGAAAGACGGGTGTACCGCTCGCGCCGGGAGCCAATCCCATGGCCGGCCGAGATCAGTCTGGTGCGCTGGCTTCTTTAAACTCAGTGGCTAAGCTTCAGTATGAGTGGTGCCGCGATGGCATTTCCAATACATTTTCAATTATTCCGGAGGCACTGGGAAAGACAGAGGAGGAGCGGTATCAGAATCTGGTCAATATCATGACAGGGTATTTCGGTCAGATGGCGCATCATCTAAATGTCAATGTGCTGAACAGGGAAACACTGATGGCGGCCTATGAGCATCCGGAGCGCTATCCTAATCTAACCATCCGGGTATCAGGCTATGCTGTAAACTTCTATAAGCTGAGCCGTGAACAGCAGCGCGAGGTGATTGCGCGTACCTTCCATGAAAGCATCTGAATACGGCAGGATTCATTCGGTTCAGTCGCTGGGGGCCGTAGACGGGCCAGGACTTCGGTATGTGACATTTATGCAGGGCTGCCCGCTGCGGTGTATGTACTGTCATAATCCGGATACCTGGGAGGCAGAGAGCCCATCCTGCATCCGGCTTACGCCGGAAGAGCTGGCGGAGAAAGCGCTGCGCTGCAAGCCTTATTATGAAAATGGCGGCGGCATTACGGTATCGGGCGGGGAACCGCTGATGCAGGCGGATTTTGTCGCACAGTATTTTAAAAAGATGCAGGAAGCCGGCGTGCATACGGCGCTGGACACTTCCGGAAGTGCTAGTCTGGAGGCTGCGGAAAAGGTACTGCGCCATACGGATCTGGTGCTGGCTGACCTTAAGTTTCTTTCTCAGGAAGAGTATGAGCAGTACTGCGGCGGCGATTATCAGACGGTCAGGCAGTTTTTGCAGTTAACGCAGCAGATGAAGGTGCCGCTTTGGATTCGGCATGTGGTTGTACCGGGATATACGGATACGAAGGAATATATACGAAGGCTGGGTCAGGAAGCCCATCAATATGCTAATCTGCAGAAAATTGAGCTGCTTCCGTTTCGAAATCTCTGTCTTGAAAAGTATGAAGCACTGGGGATTCCATTTCGGTTAAAGGGAGTACCGCAGATGGATAAAAGCCGCTGTGAAGCATTGAGGAAGGAACTCTGAAAACAGAGCGTAGAGGAATATGGAGAAAAGTCAGAAGATCTTGCATTTATCTGTGCTGGCAGGGGTAACCTTATTAAAAAGCGGCGCCGAAATCTTCCGCGTGCAGGAGACAATGGAGCGGATTTTGGAGGCGTATGAGATCCATGACTATAATGTATATGTGATCTCAAACGGGATCTTTGCGACGATCAACGAGAAACAGCCGGATCATTACAGCGTGGTCCGGCATGTGCCGCTTGGCAGTGTCAATCTGCAGAAAATTGATGAAATCAATCAGCTGTCCAGAGAAATCTGTGAACAAGGATATCCGCTGGAGGAGGCCTATTCCAAACTGGAGGCTGCTGGTACTATGCAGGAGCCAAAGGCGGCGGCAATGGTACTGGCTTCAGGCCTGGGCGCTGCGGGGTTTTGCTATTTGTTTGGCGGAAGCCTTTATGACAGTCTGATTGCGCTGGTGATGGGGCTGGTACTGCAGATCTTTTTAGATCAGGCGGGACGCAGAAGGCTATCCAAATTTTTATCATATATTATCGGCAGCATGATTGTTACGCTGGGAGCAGGACTGGTTGTGTCGAGCGGAGCTTCGGTTGTATTTAACCATATTGTGATCGGGTCGATTATTCCGCTGGTTCCCGGTGTATCACTGACTACTTCGATTCGTGAATTTTTTAATGGGGATTATATTTCAGGCAGCATTCATTTGATTGATGCATTACTGACCGCTATTTGTATTGCGCTGGGAGTAGGGGCCGCGATCTTTATTTTCACTTCACTGGGAGGGAGCCTGCTATAAATGGAAACGATAATGGATATGCTGTTTCAGGTACTGGCGGCTGCTATTGGGGTGATGGCTTTTGCCGTATTATTTCGCGCTCCGCGCAAATATTATATAGATTGCGGTGTTACTGGCGGTATTGGCTGGTTGATTTATCTGCTGGTCATGCAGCAGGGATTTTCCAATGTGATCGCATCACTCATTGCGACGCTGGCGCTTACAATCATCTCAAGGGCGCTGTCTGTGATCAGGCAGGCGCCGGTGACTATTTTTTTAGTCACCAGTATTTTTACCTTAGTTCCAGGTGCGGGGATCTATTATACAGCCTATTATATGATCATGAACGATGCGGCAGCCGTGGCGAAAGGGCTGGAAACCTTTAAAATTGCCGGTGCCATTGTATTAGGGATTTTGTTTGGAATGGGTCTTCCGCAAAGTCTGTTTCAAAAATTAAAAAGGATAAGAAGGAGATCGGTTTCATGAAAAAAATTCTTCCTGATTTTAAAGGCAAGCAGCATATCAAAGCATTTTTGCTGACACTTATCATTTTTGCAGTGGCAGATTATTTTCTGCTGCTGCCTTATCATATTATGGCGCCGGAGACCTGGATGATGACGGCGGCGTTTTTGGCGGTTTTTGCTTTTTGGGATTTAGTATTTGGCGCTCGATTAAAGGATATTTCTCTGGCAGAAGGCAACATCCTCGGCAATATCCGGCATTTTGCGAAGAAAAGGCTAAGCATACCGGGAGTATGCCTGCTTATGGCGGCCGCTTTGATGGTTATTATGGTGCTGCTGCAGTTTTTTTCATCTCCCATTTTTAACGCAAAGCGCTATGCCAATATTGCAGGACAAAAAATTGAAGAACGTGATTTCATAGAGGATACGCCGGTCAGTGAGTCCATTGATAATATTGCACTGATGGACACGAATACGGCTAAGATTATTGGGTCCAGAGCGCTTGGATCTTTGAGCAGTCTGGTGAGTCAGTTTGAAATTAATCCGATGTATACGCAGATCAATCTGCAGGGCAGCCCTATGAAGGTAACGCCTTTGGAATATGCAGATTTCTTTAAGTATATGGCCAATCACAAGGAGGGCATTCCGGGATATATCAAGGTGGATCCTGTTAAAAACACCAGTGAATATGTGGCGCTGGAGCAGCCCATGGTCTATGCGGAATCGGCCTATTTTGGGAAATATCTGAAAAGACATCTGCGGTTTCAGTACAGGACGGCTATTTTTGGCGATATCTATTTTGAAATCGGAGAGGATGGACAGCCCTATTATGTTGCACCGGTGCTGACCAATCGGATTCTGCTCTTTGGCGGGCGTGACGTAAAGGGTGTAGTTACCTGCAATGCCAGTACGGGTGAAACGCAGTATTATGACATCTCCGAGGTGCCAAGCTGGGTAGACATTGTTTATAGCGGAGCCATGCTGACAGAGCGGTATGACTGGTATGGCTTATATAATGGCGGGTATTTTAACAGTTTGTTTGCGAATAAGGACTGTAAACAGGTTACCAATGACTTCGGGTATAAAATGTTTGACGATGACGTATGGGTGTTTACCGGTGTAACATCGGTTGTCAGTGATGAGTCTAACATTGGTTTTGTTTTGATGAATTCCCGCACGGCAGAGATTCGCTATTATCCGATTCCGGGAGCAGAGGAGTATTCCGTTATGCGTTCAGCAGAGGGCGAGGTGCAGAATTTGGGATATTCCGCATCATTTCCGTCCGTGATTAATATTGACGGGGAGCCCACCTATATCATGGTGCTTAAAGATAAGGGAAGCTTGGTAAAGCAGTATGCGCTGATTCATGTAGAACGGTACAATATTGTGGCGACGGGTACAACGCAGGAGGAGACGATTGCCAAGTATAGAGCTAAGCTTGCGGAGAATGGCGTACAGAATGAGAGCCAGAAGCCGGAGAATGAACCGGAAATCGTGAAAAAAACAATTGAGGTTGAACAGATTCAGTATGTAGTGCAAAATGGAAATTCGTATGCCTATATCGTCAGTGGTGAGGTCATTTACCGCATGCCAGTCAGTCAGGATGAAACGATTATTTTAGTATCCGCCGGCGACCGGATGCAGATAGAGGCATATCAGGAGGAAAGCGGTGTGTATGCGCTGCTTTCTGCCAAACGACTCTCGGCAGCCAGATAGGAGAAAAACGCATGCAGGCATTTTTCCCGCTTTTTATGGATTTGAGCCAGATAAAAGTTGTGGTGATTGGCGGAGGTAAAATCGCGCAGCGGCGGATCGAAGCTTTGCAGCAGTTTGAGGCGCAGGTACGGGTGATTGCGCCTCAAATTACGGATTCGCTGCAGAAGCTTATTGAAGCAGGGCGCATGGAATGGCTTGCCCGCAGTTATCAGCCAGGAGATTTGGCAGATCCACAGATTGGGATCGCCATTGTAGCGACCGATCAACGCTCTGTGAATCAAAGAGCTGGGGAAGAAGCGAAAAGTAGGGGAATACCGGTATCCGTTGCCGATTGTAAAGAAGAATCCACCTTTTATTTTCCTGGCATTGCCAAAAAGGGCGGGTTGGTGATCGGTGTGACAGCCAGTGGACAGGATCATAAAAGAGCGGCTGTGGTGACGAGAAAGCTGCGAAGCTTTTTGGAGGAGCTAAAGGATGAAGAATAGAAGGCTGCGCATTGGCAGCAGGGATAGCCAGCTAGCCATTCAGCAGGCTGAAATTATCATGGGCCAGTTAAGACAGATGGATCCATCGCTTACCATAGAACTTGTGACGATGAAAACCACCGGGGACCGAATGCTAACGCAGAGGCTTGACCGGATTGGCGGTAAAGGGTTATTTGTAAAAGAGCTGGATGAAGCGCTGCGGCAGGGGCAGATAGATCTGGCTGTACATAGCCTTAAGGATATGCCGATGGAGATCCCTGAGGATCTGCCGCTTGCTGCCTTCTCTAAACGGGAAGATCCAAGGGATGTTATGATCTACCGGTCCGGCATCACAGAGCAGATGCTGAGGCAGGGCGGCGTGATTGGGTCTGCAAGTCCGCGGCGGATCATACAGCTGCGGCAGCTATATCCCCATTGTGAGTTTCGTACCATTCGCGGAAATGTACAGACGCGCTTAAACAAGCTGCAACAAGAGGACTATCAGGCAACGGTGCTGGCAGCGGCCGGCGTGCACAGGCTGCGGCTGCATGCTGTCATCGGCCGTTATTTGGAGGTGCATCAAATGATTCCGGCTGCCGGCCAGGGAATTCTGGCAGTACAATGCAGAAAAGGGAACGATGAAGCACTTTTAAGCAGGCTGAGCGACAGTGCGTCGCAGGCAGCGGCCATCGCAGAGCGAAGCTTTGTCAGGGAGCTTGGCGGCAGCTGCGCCTCTCCCATTGCGGCTTACGCCGAAAAAAGAGGGGAAAAGCTCATCCTGACAGGATTATACGCAGAGTCACAGGAAGAGAGCTTTATCACGGGAGCGTTAGAAGGAAGGACGACAGAAGCCGAACAAATCGGAATCCGCTTGGCAAGGCTTCTAAAGGGATGAAAATGAATAAACAGCAGGGAAAGGTTTGGCTAGTCGGTGCAGGCCCCGGAGATGCAGGACTTTTAACAAGAAAAGGATATGAGATCCTGCAGCAGGCTGAGGTAGTTGTATATGACGCACTGGTTAGCCTAGAAATCCTATCGGAAATACCGCGTACTGCCCGAAAAATTTATGTTGGAAAACGAGCGGGGCGCCATGCACTGGCACAGGAAGAAATCAGCCGCTTATTAGTAGAGCTGGCAAAGGAAGGCAATCTTGTTGTACGGCTAAAGGGAGGCGATCCCTTTGTATTTGGAAGAGGCGGCGAGGAAGCCGCAGTGCTGGCAGCAGAAGGCGTTCCCTATGAAGTGGTGCCGGGGATTAGCTCTGCGATTGCAGCTCCTGCATATGCAGGCATTCCCATTACACATCGGGATGTTGCTTCTTCGTTTCATGTGATTACGGGGCAGACGCGTAAAGGAGGAGAGGAACGAATCGATTATAAAATATTGGCGCATTTAGAGGGAACGCTGGTATTTTTAATGGGAGTTCAGCAGCTTTCTTATATTTGTCAGCGCTTACAGGAGGAAGGGATGGATCCGGATACACCGGCGGCTATCATTGAAAATGGCACGATCTATCAGCAGCGGCAGCTCTTAGCTACGCTGGCATCTCTGCCTGAAAAGGCGCAGGAAGAGCATTTTAAAGCCCCTTCTGTTATTTTAATCGGAAAAACGGCTGCCTTTATGGAGCAGTTAGCATGGCAGGGTGCGCTGGCCCTGCGCGGTAAGCAGTGCATCGTGACGCGGCCTAAGGGGCAGGCGGAAAGATTAAGCAAAAGACTGCGGGCAGAAGGGGCTCATGTGATCTCTTTACCTTCCATTGATCTTCATCCTATAGAAAAAAAGCAGGAGGAATTTAACCTGCTTTTAGAAGAGATGGGGCATAATTTTTTTGCAGAAAATTGGATTGTTTTGTCAAGTCCCAGCGATGTCGAGATTTTTTTTCAAATGCTAGCTAAAAGTGAACAAGACGTTCGATCAATCGGAAGCCGTGTGCGCTGGGCTGTCATTGGCAGCCGCACGGAGGAGACGCTGAGACTGCGAGGAATTCGGGCCGATTTGGTGCCGGAGCAGTATGAGGCAGAAGCGCTGGCGAGTGAGTTAAGAAAAAAAATGAATGCTTCCAGCAAGGTATATGTATTCAAAAGTGAACGGGGATCCTGTGCCGTATATGAGGAGATGACTGCCTGCGGGATTCCTTGCGAGCAGCTTGCGATCTATCAAACGATTTTCGAAGAGGGAGCAGGATTTGCGGATGAGCTGTGGGAGGCGGCCTGCGCCCCGGAGAGCTATGTGATGTTTACGAGTGCTTCCTGCGTAGACGGATTCTGTCAGACCTTGGGAGAGACAAGAGATTTTTCTGCCGTGCAGGCGGTTTGCATTGGCGAAAAGACTGCGGCAAGCGCGAAAAAAAGGAATATGCAGGTACATGTAGCAGAAAGGGCTACGCTGGAGGCGATGATAGAGCTGCTGAAAACGCTTTGATTTATTCCATGTTGGCGGTTTGATGGTATAATTTGGTTAGATCATCTAAGAGGTCAAGATGGGCAAAATCCTTATGATAAATAATGTTAACCTCGCGCGTCATGCTGAGATTTTCAATGGGTAAGACTTGGAGCTTACCCTTTTTTAATTCATCCAGGCAGGCGCTGCGTGCGAGAATGGATACACCGAAGTTGTGGCGTATAAGGTCTTTGATGATTTCGATATTATCCACTTCCATGATGACGTTAAAATCTTCAATAGAGTAATTGTTGCTTTCCAGATGCGAGATAAAAAGGCCTCGCGTAGCTGAATTGGGGAGGCGCAGGATCATCTTTTCCTTTTGCAATTCGCGCAGCGTGACCATGCTTTTGCGCGAAAGAGGATTATCATTGGAGACGGCTAAAACGAGATAGTCGGTATCGAGTAGCAGCGAATTGAAATTGGGATCAGAGAATTTTCCCTCAATGATAGCAATATCAATTTCATAGGTTTTTAACTTGTTATAAAGATTTGTTATGGTATCAGAAACAATCGTTAATAAAATACCGCCGTGCTGATTGCCGTATTGGGCAAGGGCCTCTAAGACTAGATTGCTTTCGGCAGTGTGCGTAACGCCGACGGCCAGACGGGTAAAATGACGCTTAGAGTCTATGAGGCTTTGACGCATATTCTGATACAGAACCTGGATTCGCTTCGCGTATTTATGGACAATTTCTCCTTCTTCTGTCAGACGGAGCTCACCGCTGCCTCTGACAAAAATTTTGACGCCGAGCTCGCGTTCAAGCTGGCGGATATGCTGGCTGACGGCTGGCTGCGTCAGGGAAAGCTGAGCGGCGGCCTTAGTGAAACTCTTGGTTTCGGTAACGACGAGCAGTGTTTCTAATTTTGAATCAATCATGATATCCTCGCTATAATGATTATTTATGTTATTAAAATAGATTATAATTTGACTTTATTTTGTGAATGCATACAATATATCATAAATTGTCTGAGGGAGCAATCCCTATTTAGAAGTTTCAGGACGGAAGCGAGGATGTATGCTATGTATCAATTTTATGCCCATTGCAATGAGGCGACAATTGTGCTGATTGCATTAGCAATTATTTTATTTTCTGGTTTTTTGGTTACTCGTTTGACAAAGCTTTTGCATCTGCCCAATGTGACAGGATATATTATTGCCGGTATTTTGATTGGGCCAAGCGTAGGCAATTTGGTTCCGCAGGATATGATTCAAAATATGGGGTTTGTGAGTGACATCGCGTTAGCCTTTATTGCTTTTGGTGTAGGAAAGTTTTTCAAAAAAGAGATCCTTGTTAAAACGGGAGGCTCCATATTTGTGATTACCATATTGGAATCGCTGCTTGCCGGTATTTTAGTTGCCGTGGGAATGAAATTTATTTTTAAGCTGGACTGGAATTTTGCGCTGGCGCTGGGGGCGATTGCCACCGCAACGGCGCCGGCCAGTACGATGATGACGATCCATCAATATAAGGCTAAGGGAGATTTTGTGAATACACTTTTACAGGTAGTGGCCTATGATGATGTTGTCTGTCTTCTTTGCTTTAGCGTTGTGGCTGCGATCATCAACGTAAGCGCGGGAGGAGAAGACGGCTTTCAGATGATGGAAATTATTAAGCCGATTGGTTTTACACTAATGACCATTGTTCTTGGATTTATCTGCGGTCTTTTACTGGGGAAGCTGCTGTCAAGACCGGGGCGCAGTAAGGATAACCGGCTTATTTTATGCGTTGCCATGCTCCTTGGCCTTTCCGGACTTTGTGCCGCCATTGATATTTCTCCTCTTTTAGCCTGCATGGTATTTGGCACTACGTATATCAATTTTACGCGGGATAAAAAATTGTATCGGCAGATGAATAATTTTACGCCGCCGATTATGTCTATTTTCTTCATCATATCGGGAATGAATTTGGATCTTTCGGCCTTAAAAACGGTGGGCGTAATTGGCATCAGCTATTTTTTGATTCGAATTATTGGAAAATATGCGGGAGCCTTTTTGGGATGTCAGATTTGTAAAACGGAGAAAAATATTCGTAATTATCTGGGGCTGGCTTTGATTCCTCAGGCCGGCGTCGCCATCGGGCTGGCATTTAATGCACAGCGTATCTTGCCGGCGCAGATCGGCAATATGATTCTGACGATCATTTTGTTTTCCTCTGTGTGCTATGAACTCATTGGGCCAGCAAGTGCCAAGGCAGCTTTGTTTCTTTCCGGCGCCATTAAAACAGAGAAAAAGGAAAAAAAGCATGAGGAGAGCGCATCAAAGGAAGAATCCTAGATTGCAATTTAATGCTGAAAAGAGTATAATGACGAAAAATATACTTATATGAAAGGATTTCACGATGCAAAGAGGATCCGAGGTTTATCAAAAATACATAGATATTTTAAAAGAAGAGCTGCTGCCGGCTATGGGATGTACCGAACCGATTGCCCTTGCCTATGCGGCGGCAAAGGCACGCGAGATTCTGGGGGGGCAGCCGGAGCTTGTTAAGGTAGAGGCCAGCGGCAATATTATTAAAAATGTAAAGAGTGTAATTGTTCCGCATACAGGACATCTGCGGGGGATTGAGGCGGCTGCGGCTGCCGGAATCGTAGCAGGAGACGCCGCTAAAGAGCTGGAAGTTATTTCAGATGTGTCGCCTGATCAGCAAAAAGCAATCCGTGAATTTTTGGAGCAGGCTACGATACAGGTGCTGCCGGCAGATACGGATAAGATTTTTGATATCATTGTGAGCGTGGCCAAAGGAGAAGAAACAGCCAAGGTACGGATTTCTGATTTTCATACCAACATTACGCTGCTGGAAAAAAATGGAGAGATTTTGTATAGCCCTACGGCGCATAAGGGCGAGGAAAAGGCAGTTACCGAGAGGGATTGTCTAAATGTGAAGGACATTGTTGAATTTGCGCAGATCTGTGAAATAGAAGATATTGCTCCCATGATTGAACGGCAGATTGCTTATAATGCTGCCATTTCAGATGAGGGACTGAGGGGCGATTACGGAGCCAATATCGGTCAGACCATTTTGAAGATGTATGGGAAAGAGGATGTTAAGATTCTGGCCAAGGCTAGAGCCGCCGCCGGATCGGATGCTCGGATGAATGGCTGTGAGCTGCCGGTGGTTATCGTGTCGGGCAGTGGAAATCAAGGGATCACAGCGGTAATGCCAGTCGTTACCTATGCAGAGTCTATGGGAGTATCCAAGGAAGAAATGCTGCGGGCTGTTGTGGTATCAGATTTATTGGCCGTACATTTAAAAACAGGGATTGGCCGTCTTTCTGCTTACTGCGGTGCCGTCAGTGCCGGATGCGCCAGCGGGGCCGGCATCTGCTTTTTGCAGGGAGGGCGCTATGAAGAGATTGCGCATACCTTGGTCAATGCAATGGCGATTGCTTCTGGTATGATTTGTGATGGTGCCAAAGCTTCCTGCGCCGCCAAAATTGCGCTGGCTGTGGAAGCAGGCATATTGGGATATTCCATGTATCAGAATGGACAGGAATTTAAAGGCGGCGATGGTATTGTCACAAAAGGGGTAGAAGCGACCATTGCGAATGTAGGCAAGCTGGCTCATGACGGAATGCGGGAGACCGATAAAGAAATTATTCAGATCATGGTCGGGAGACATGCCTGTGATTAAAGCAGTTGTATTTGATATGGACGGTGTTCTGTTTGATACCGAACGGATGGGCAGCAGAGCTTGGCAGGCCGTTGCAGACAGAATGGGACTGCCGGAGATCGAAGCAGCGCGTCTTGGCTGTGTGGGACTCAACCGGAATGATGAAATTGTATTTTTGAAAAATTGGTATGGACAGGATTTTCCGATGGAGCGTTTTCTAGAAGAGAGTACTCAGGAAATGGAACGCTTGACAGAGGAGGAAGGGGTTCCGCTCAAACAAGGAGTTCGCGAGATCTTAGCCTATTTGATGCATCAGGATATACCAGTAGCCATTTGCAGCTCCAGCAGAGTGGATAAGATCTGCAGCAATTTAAAGCATGTACAGATTCCGGAGCATTACTTTCAGGCAATTATTGGCGGCGATTTGGTGCAGCACAGTAAGCCTAAGCCGGATATCTATCTAAAAGCCTGCGAGGCGCTCGGCTTAGCGCCGGAAAGCTGTATTGCAGTAGAAGATTCGCCGAATGGGATTCGGGCAGCGTATGAGGCAGGCATGCAGGTAATTATGATCCCGGATATGATTATGCCTACACCAGAGCTTCTGACCATGTGTATTCGTAAGGAAGAGAGCTTAGGAGGTCTTCAGCGCTTTTTGGAGCAGAGAAAATGATAAAGAAAAAATAAATCCTTCATTCTTTTTTCGGAATGAAGGATTTATTATTATATCTGGATATTCATTTTTTCTTTGATCTGGGCCACATTTTCATTGCCGATCTGATTTGCCTTATCGGAACCGGCTTGGATAATCTCCCGCACCTGTTCACGATGGGCTTCATAATAAGCGCGCTTTTCACGGAAGGGGTCCATAAGACCGTTTAATTTATCGGCCAGAAGCTTCTTACAGGCAACGCAGCCAATACTGGCATTTTGGCACATAGAACAAATATTTTCATGCTCCTCAGGATTAAAGATTTTGTGATAATGATTGACCACACACACTTTAGGATTGCCCGGGATTTTAACAGAGGTGCGATTGGTATCGGTAACGGCTGAACGTACTTTTTTAGTAACCGTTTCGGCATCATCCGATAAATAAATCGCATTTCCGAGACTTTTTCCCATTTTAGCATTGCCGTCGAGGCCCGGAAGACGAGGACAGGTACTTAGCTTAGCCTGCGGCTCTGTGATTTGGGTATGATATAATTCATTAAAGCGACGAACTAGCTTGCGACAGAATTCAATATGGGGCAGCTGATCATCGCCTACGGGGATCAGATCAGCATTACAGAAAGTAATATCGGCAGCCTGACTCACAGGATATCCTAAAAAGCCGTAGGTCATATCATTATAGCCATAATTTTTGGCTTCTGTTTTGATGGTCGGGTTATGGCGCAGTGTATTTACAGAGGTCAGCATCGAATAGAAGACAGTTAATTCAGCAATAGCTTTAATCTGAGACTGCTGTACGATGGTTACGACCTGAGGATCCAGTCCAACAGAAAGATAATCAAGAGCAACCTGATAAATACTGTCTTGAATTAAAGCAGGATTTTCAAAGTGAGTGGTAAGGGCCTGCACATCGGCAAGCAGTAGAAAGGTATCATATTCGTGCTGCAGCTCAACACGTGTTTTCAGACTGCCGATATAATGGCCAAGATGTAATTTTCCGGTAGTGCGGTCACCGGTCAGAATGCGTTTGCGTTGTTCGTTCATGATTTCCTCCATTTTTGTTTGGTTTTTATTATACACGGGTTTTCAAGGTTTAGCAACTCATAGAAAAAGAATGTTTTATTCGCCCAGCTCTTCTGAGAGAAGATCCCATTCTTCCATCATGTTCATGATGCTTTCTTCTTGAGTTTTTACTTGCTCTTCCAGCTCCTGATAGGCTTTGGCAGAGGAGTAGTATTTAGGAAGCAGCATCTTTTCTTTAAGCATTTCAATATCCTGCTCAGCAGCTTCAATCATGGATTCCAGCTTAGCCTTTCGGTTTCTTTTTTTGCGCAGCTCGCTGGAGGCTAGCTTCTGTTTAGAATAGGCCTCCTTATTTTCAGAGGCAGGGATTTGCGTCAAACGCTGCTGTTCCTGTATACGCCGGTGTTCAAGATAAAAATCATAGTTTCCAAGATAGGGAATGACAGCAGTAGGGGTAAGCTCCAGAATACGGGTTGCGACTTGATTGATAAAATAACGGTCGTGAGAGATAAAGAATAGAGTTCCCTGGTAAGCAATCAAATTATTTTCCAATATTTCCCTGGAAATAATATCCAAATGGTTGGTCGGTTCATCTAACAGCAAAAAGTTTGCATTGCTGAGCATGATCTTACAGAGGGAAACACGGGCTTTTTCGCCGCCGCTTAGCTGCCAGATTGGCTTAAAAACATCATCGCCGCGAAAAAGGAAGGAGCCTAAGATATTTCGAATCTGAGGGATGGTCAATTGCGGATACGTATCATAAATCTCATCTAAGATGGATTTTTCAGGTGAAAGGTTTTCTTGCGTTTGGTCATAATAGCCAGGAAATACCTTAACGCCAAGATGAAGGTCTCCATAAGTAGGAGAGAGCTGCCCCATAATCATTTTAAACAAGGTTGTTTTGCCAATCCCGTTAGCACCAATCAGTGCGATCCGTTCTCCTCGCCGCACTTCAAAATTGGCTTTTGAAAATAGTGTACGGTCCTCAAAGCGTTTGCAGACCTCCTGAGCGGTCAGTACAACCTCGCCGCTTTGAATATGAGGCGTAAAATGCAGATTCATAGATGCGTTAAGCTCAGTTGGGCGCTGCAAAAGCTCCATTTTTTCCAGTATCTTTTCACGGCTTTGTGCCCGTTTGATAAATTTTTCCTGTCCAAAGCCGCGCAGCTGCTGAATAATTTGTTCTTGCCGCTTGATTTCTGATTGCTGTGCCGCGTATTCTTTTAAAGCGATTTTTTGCCGAGTTTCTTTTTCCTGAATATAATAACTATAGTTGCCGGAATAGACAGTCGAGATACCGCGTTCAATTTCTAGTGTTTTGGTGCATAAACGATCTAAAAAATAACGGTCGTGAGAAATGATGATAGCAGCACCGGGAAAGCCTGCTAGATAAGACTCAAGCCAGCTGATGGACTCGATATCTAAATGGTTGGTCGGTTCGTCAAGCAACAATAGATCCGGAGATTGCAGCAAGAGCTTACCAAGCATGATCCGTGTCTTTTGGCCGCCGGATAAATAATTGACAGGCAGCTGATATTCTTCTTCTGCAAACCCAAGACCTGTCAATACGCCGCGCACCAGACTGCGGTAAGCATATCCGTTTTGTTCTTCAAAAGCATGAAGCAGTGCGGAATAACGATCTAGTTGTTCTTTTGAAGAAGATAGATGCATGTTTTGTTCTAACATATGAATTTCCGCTTCCATATCCTGAAGCGGTTTAAAAACGGTAAGCAGTTCATCTTCGATTCGATTATCGGTCTCATAATCAGCAGTTTGAGGCAGATACCCTATTTTTAAGTTTTTTTGGATAAAAATTTGTCCCTCATCTGGCTCCATATCACCTAACAGAATGTGAAACAGCGTTGATTTGCCTGCGCCATTGACACCAATTAAGGCCATTTTCTCTTTGGCCTCCAGATGGAAAGTAATATTTTTAAGCACCTCATGTGTGATAAAGCTTTTTTGAATTCCTGTTGTAGAAAGGATCATGTGAATTCCTCCTTTGTCATGTACATTTTTAATGATATCAAAAATAAAAGGAAAAAGAAAGGGAAAGATATTATGCAAAACTCCTATAAAAAAGAAGAGCTTGTTGACATAATTAGACAAAACTGCTATAATATGATCATATATAGCAGCACATAGAGGCTGTAAGTACATGGATTTAGGAGGAGTTTCAGATGGAAAAGGGCACGGTGAAATGGTTTGACGCCAAAAAAGGATATGGATTTATCGAAGCCGAGGGCCAAAAGGATATTTTCGTGCATTTCAGTGCAATTGAAGGCGAAGGGTATCGCAGCTTAAATGAAGGACAGGCTGTGGAGTTTGAGGTTGAAGAGGGCGCAAAAGGACCTCAGGCCAGCCGAGTTATTGCACTGTAAGAAAACAACAGATATAATAAAAAGGCATTGTTTTCTGCATGACTGGAAAACGATGCCTTTTTATATGGTAGGAGTTAGCTAGAGCATATGTGGATGAGCAAATTAACAAAAGTGATCAGCATACTTTTCTTAAGTATTAGCTTTCTGATAGGATATATTGAACCCGTGCAGGCTCAGGTTGTGATTGAAGAAACAGGGGATTCTATTTTTCCTTCCTGGTTTATGCCTGCGGAAGGAGAGGTCTGTGCACTGGTAGTGCCGGTAGAGTTTAGCGACTATCGTTTTGCAGAGAATCCTGAGGATGTGTTAGAAAAAATTCTTTGGCAAGAAGGTTCCGAGTATGCTCCTTCTTTGTCTGATTATTTTGATAAGGCTTCTTACGGAAAGCTTTCTTTAAAAGGAGAAGTGCAGCCGGTTGTCACACTTCCGGAAGCACGCAGCACCTATGGGAAAAATCATGTAGAATGGATTGAGGCGGTTTTTGAAATTTTAGCGCAGCGCGGCATCGATTTTTCCCGTTTTGATCAGAATCAGGATGGGATTTTAGACGGACTGTATCTGGTTTGGGCCGGCCCTGCGCAGAACGCGCAGTCCTCCTGGTGGCCCTATTCCGATACATTTTACTGGGATTTTTCAGCATCCGGCATTCGATTAGGCAGCTACAGCAGCCTTTCCTATGAGCTTCTTACCGCGCCGGCGGCGTTTCGTCAGTTTACTGCTATTCATGAAACGGGACATCAGCTGGGGCTTACGGATTATTATGCTTCGGCTACACAGTCCGGTACGGGAGCCAGTGTAATGATGGACCGAAACGAAGGAGATGAGGATTGTTTTTCCAAAATGCTTTTAGGCTGGATCCATCCTCAGGTAGTGAGGGAAAGCACATGGATTACGCTTTCCTCTGCCGCTTCAACGCCAAGTGCCGCCGTAATTGTGCCGGAAAACTGGAACGGAAATTATCTGTCTGAATATTTTATGGCAGAATATATTACGCCAGAGGCCAATCAAAGGACACAGGCCATAAGTGATACGGGCGCTGTGCGTATTTGGCATGTCAATGCCGCCACCTCGACATGGACCGACGAAATTACTTCCTCCATGTATCGGTATCAGAATGGGGGCAGCGGGGCAAAACTATTAACAGTAATAGATATGGATCAGCAATGGTATATAAGCGGAGAGAAAATCTCTGAACAGCAAACAGAGCTATACACTGGTGAAGCAAGCGGAATTGCCATCAAAATCGAAACGATTCAAAATGGTCAGGCGCAGCTTTGCATTACTTATCATGGAAAGGCACCGGCAGAGCCGGCAAACAGCATGAATTCATCGCAGACAGAGGACAGTCCTTCAGAGTCAGAGGCAGCAGGTGCAGAGGAAAGCAGCACTTCGGAGGGCGAATCAGCAGCCGGACAGCCGGAAACATCTGAGGAAACGCAGATATCGCAGGGGGAAGAAAAGCCGATTGAAGACACAGAGAGCATACCGCCGAAAAGTGAAAAAAAGATGATTTCTGCCGTAGTCCCCGTCTTTTTTATCATTGCAGTTGCTGCATTTTTGTGTTATTTGATGCTGAGCGATAAGAAAAAGAATAAAAAGAAGAAAAAACGGAAAAAATAAAAGTGTCTTCCCGGAGAAGTTTAGATATGAAAGCGAAGAAGAGTTTTTACTTTTCTTCGCTTTCTTGCTGTTCATAATTGATTCCCAATGCTCATATCATGATAGTACCGATTCGTAAAATCTAAAAAGAGAAAGAGGAATGAATTATGCAGCGTGTACGAAAAAGAAGAGTTCATAACCAATCCAAACAGGAAATCACACAATTCCCATGGAAAACTGCTTTGTGGGGCCTTGTTATCTCTTGGGGGACAACGATCATTGCGATTATCCTCATGACAGCTGTTTTTTACGCAGGATGGCTGTCTGGCAGTGGGATGCAGTATCAGTGGGCGGCTTACGCAATCATAGCGGTCTCTTTGATCATAGGAATGGGCTATAGCCTGCGCAAACTCAATGGCACCCAAAGGCTTTGGGCTTTGGCAGTGCCTGCCGGATACTTTGTGATTCGGTTTCTCATATCAGCGATTTTGACATTTCTGTAGATCTTGATACAGCGGTTGACAAAAGACGTCAATTGAGTCTATAATACGATAGTTATTGATCCGTAAAACGGACTGGAGGAGGAAGAGAAAGGATGAAAAAACTAAAGAGTGTTTTTATCCTGCTCCTAGTGTTATTGATAATCGCATTTTCAGCAGTTCTATGCTATGTAGGGCTGGGAGAGAACAAGCATTTTGGCGTAGCGAATATCAATCTGGGACTGGATTTGGCCGGAGGCGTCAGCATTACATATCAGGCGGTAGAGGGAAGTTCCCCTTCGTCAGCTGAGATGGAAGGCGCATTGGCCGTGATTCAAAAACGCTTAGATGCAAAAGGATATACAGAAGCAACGGCCTATTTAGATGGAAGCGACCGGATTCGGGTAGAGATTCCGGGTGTAGAGGATGCTAATGAAGCGGTAACTGAAATCGGAAAAACAGCCATGTTAACTTTTGTTGGTATTGATTGGAATCAGATTACAGCAAGCAGTATTTTAGAAGAGTTCTATCCGCAGTATGTAGAAGATGCCAAGGTCAAGCTGGAAGAGCAGGGGCAGGCAGATGCATACACGGATGAGCAGCTTTTGGCAGACGCCAAAACCTTCTTTAGCCAGTATCCAATTGATGCCATCTCAATGTATCCGAGCTTACTGGATAAAGCCAAGGAAGCAGGATATGCAGAAGAAATTTTAACGGGCACCAATGTAGCCAATGCAACCTATCAAAAGGGACAGACCTCTCAGAATGGATCGGTAGAGCCCTACGTGCGACTGGATTTCGATGAGACAGGAAAAGCACTTTTCGCAGCAGGCTCAGAGAAATATCTGAACAAGTATATTGCGATCATGCTTGATACGACAGTCTGCAGTATGCCCAGTGTTAATTCTGTAATCAATGACGGGCAGGCTCTGATCACAGGCATGGCTACCGATGAGGCAGCTAAAAATCTAGCAGCTGATATCGTGGGCGGTGCGCTTCCTGTACAGCTGGAGGACATTGAACATAACAGTGTCGGTGCTTCTCTGGGGCAGGATGCGCTTAATACCAGTCTGCTGGCTGCTATAATCGGCTTTGCCATCATTATTGTATTTATGATCGTGTTTTACCGGGTGCCGGGTCTGGCTTCCGCATTTGCCCTTGTATTTTACATTACAATGGAGCTGCTCCTGATCAATGTATTAGATATGACGCTTACGCTTCCGGGTGTAGCCGGCATTATTCTTTCCATTGGTATGGCAGTGGATGCGAATATTATCATCTTTTCTCGTATCCGAGAGGAAATTACGATGGGCAGAACGCTTCGGGTCTCTGTTCGGGATGGCTTTAAGAAGGCGCTGTCTGCCATTTTAGACGGCAATATTACAACTTTGATTGCTTCGCTGGTGCTGTATTTCTTTGGCAGCGGAACCATTCGCGGTTTTGCCCAGACGTTGGCGCTTGGTATTATCATTTCTATGGTTACCTCCTTAGTTGTAACGCGGCTTATTTTAAGTCAGTTTATGGTGCTGCTTCCGCAGAAAAATCAGCTGTATTGTATCGCTAAAAAGAAAAAAGCAGTGCAGGAGGTGGCAAAATGAAAGTCATTGAACGGACCAAATTATGGTTTTCGATTTCTCTTGTGATTATTTTGCTGGGTATCATCTCATTTATTTTCAGAGGATTGAATTATGATATTGAATTTGCAGGCGGTACCATGCTGCAGATTGATATGCATCAGTCTCTGGAAGAGAATGCACGGCTGGAGGAGATTGTAAAAGAAATTTCCGGCGACAGTAACCCGCAGGTTCAGGCGGTTTCTGGCAGCGGCAGCGATACGCAGATCACAATTAAAGTAAAGGAAATAAAGCCGGAGCAGATCGATGAGCTGTACATGGCAATTGCGAATGAATATGGGCTGGACACCGAAACCAAGGCGGATCTGATTGAGCATTCCAGCATCAGCCCTACCATCAGCTCCGAGATGAAAAAAGCTGCGATTGTTTCGACGATTATTGCAGGTGTTTTGATGCTGCTCTATATCAGTCTGCGGTTTAGAGATATCTGTTTTGGCCTGGGATCATTGATTCCGCTGTTGCATGATGTGCTGATTGTGGTAGCCGTGTATACGCTTTTTCAGATTCCGGTCAATAATACCTTTATTGTAGCGCTTTTAACAATCGTTGGTTATTCTATCAACAATACGATCGTTGTGTTTGACCGTATTCGTGAAAACCGCAGATTTTATCGTAAAAATGAGATGGCCAAGCTGTGCGATGTGAGCATTCAGCAGACATTGGGGCGTTCCTTGGGAACCTCCTTTACAACCATCATTACTGTTTTTCTGCTATTTCTGCTGGGAGTACAGTCGTTGCGCTGGTTTGCACTGCCTCTCCTGGTCGGCATTTTGGCAGGTACCTATTCCTCACTCTTCATTGCAAGCCCGGTTTGGTACTTGTTAGAAACAAAGTTTCATAAATAAAAGCAAGCCTCCATATCTGATTATGGAGGCTTTTTTCATCATAGGAGAAATGAATGGAAAAGTGGATTGTGCGTGGAGGAAGGTCACTGCCGTATATAGAAAAATATCAGTTATCTCCGCTGCTGGCGCGTATCCTTGCTGCCAGAGTAACACTGGAGGAAGTTCCTGCCTATTTGGATCGCAGTGCGCCGCTTGCAAGTCCATGGCTGCTTTTAGATATGGAAAAGGCAGTGGGGATGATACAAAAGCATTTAGTGGCAGGCTCACGAATTCGAATTGTAGGCGATTATGATGTGGATGGACTCACCAGTACAGCCATTTTATATCTAGGGCTTACAGCTCTCGGACGAAAAGCGGAGATATCCTGCCGGATTCCCGAGCGAATCGGAGAGGGGTACGGATTTAGTCGTTCCATTGCGGAAGAGGCAATCAGAGACGGGGTAGAGTTAGTCATTACCTGCGATAATGGCATCCGGGAGAAGGAGAGCGCCTCCTATTTAGCAGAGCAGGGAGCAGAGCTTATTATCACAGATCATCATGAGATCGAGCGGATCGATGAAAAGGATGTGCTTCCTATAGCAGGAGCTGTCATCAACCCGCACCGTCAGGGGGACGGCAGCCCCCAGACTCTGATCTGCGGAGCATTTGTGGCATATCAGTTAATGCGGGCTCTGTATGAGAAAGAAAATAAGCAGCTGCCAGAGGTTTTGAAGGGATATGCGGCACTGGGTACCGTGTGCGATGTGATGCCCCTTGTAGAAGAAAACAGAAAATTGGTCTACCAGGGCTTTGAAATTCTAAATCAGCAGCCTTCAACAGGAATTGAAGCCCTGATGCAGGCAGGCAGTGTCAAGGAAATAACTCCGTATACGGCAGGATACGTCATTGGACCGATGCTCAATGCCGGTGGACGCTTAGGATCACAGAACCGTTTTTTAGAGATTTTGGTGTCGCAGGATGAAAAACGCTGTCGTTTGCTGGCAAAGGAGCTTTTCGACTTAAATCGGGAACGACAGCATTTGACAGAAGAAGGAATTCAGCAGGGAATTTGTCAGGTAGAGGGTACTTTGGATATGGTGAAGGTGGTCTATCTGCCACAGCTGCATGAAAGTATTGCCGGATTGGTTGCCGGAAAGCTGAAGGAACGGTATCAGCGTCCAGTTTTTGTACTAACTAAGGCAGAAAGAGGATTAAAAGGATCAGGAAGATCGATTCCGGCCTATTCTATGTTTCAGGCGATGAATCAGATTGCGGAGTCATTCAGCAAATTTGGCGGGCATGCCATGGCTGCCGGACTGTCGCTGGACGCTGAGGAAGGGAAAGAGGAGGAGGTCGTTCAAGCTTTGCGCTTTGCGCTGAATCAAAGAGCGGAATTGACGGAGGAGGACTGTCAGCCTACGGTGTATATCGATGCGGTAATGCCGATGCAGCAGCTTTCGGTGAGACTAGTACAGGAGCTGGAGCTGCTGGCGCCTTATGGAACGGGCAATGCAAGGCCTATGCTGGCGCAGAAGCAGCTGCTGTTGAAACGATGCCAGATTTTTGGAAAAAAAAGAAATGTAGTTCGTTTGACATTGAGTGCAGAAGGACAAGCTGTGGAGGCGGTTTGCTTTGATGTGCCGGCGGTAATGGAGCTGATTCGTCAGCATTCGGGAGAAAAAGTGGTGTTAGAAGCAAATGATGGGAAATATCTAAGCACCCCGTTTGCCGTCGATTTGGTGTATCAGGCAGAAATCGACATGTATACGGGGATGCCTCGTGTCAAAATTTGTATTCAGCATCTTAGGGCGGCGAATTTGTAATCATGACTTGAAAAGGGAAGGACATTACGGTATCATATAATACGTAAAAATCTAGCCATTGAGTTGAGGAAGAGGTGTTATTATGGAACTTGCTAAAGTGATTCGTGATATTCCGGATTTTCCACAAAAAGGAATTCTGTTTCGCGATATTACGCCTGTGCTGCAAAATGCAGAGGCGCTTGCTGAGTCGGTGAATCAGTTTTGTGACAAGTTAAAAGGAGAGAGGTTTGATTATGTGGTGGGGCCGGAGTCCCGCGGTTTTATTTTCGGCGTTCCAGTGGCCTATGCCATGAAAAAAGGATTTATTCCCGTGAGGAAGCCAGGGAAACTGCCTTGTGAGGTGATTTCTAAAAATTATGATTTGGAATATGGCTCGAACCAGCTGGAGATGCACAGAGACGCTCTTAAGCCGGGCGATAAGGTGGTGGTGGTAGATGATTTAATTGCTACCGGAGGAACGACCAAAGCCATCTGCGAGCTGGTGGAGGAGCTGGGCGCGGAAATTGTCAGCCTGAACTTTTTTATTGAATTAACTGGACTTAAGGGACGGGAGCTTTTAGCAAAATATCCTGTACATTCTTTAATTCAGTATTAAACGTCATAGCAAAGGCAATGGAAAGAAGGAATGCAGATGATGAATCAATGGGAACCGATGTGGATGCAGCCGGTTTTTAAAGAAACGGTATGGGGCGGTCGCCAGATCGCTGCTGTTTTTGGAAAGGAGATTCCCTCTGAGCATACAGGAGAAGCCTGGGAGGTAGCGGCGCATGATAACGGCAAAAGCGTTATTTTGACAGGAAAGATGGCAGGGAAAGATCTGCAGCAGGCCATTGAGGAAGAACCGGAAGCTATTTTAGGATCGGCCGTATTTAAAAAATGCGGAAAGCATTTTCCGCTGCTGATTAAACTGATTGATGCGGCGGACCGCCTGTCAGTTCAGGTGCACCCAAACGATGAGGAAGCGAAGCGCTTGGAAGGGCCTGGGGAAAACGGCAAGACAGAAATGTGGTATGTCATCGACGCTAAACCAGGGGCACAGCTGATTTATGGAGTCAACCGGCCGGTAACGCCGCAGGAATTGGCAGATGCAGTCAAGAGCCAGACGCTGGATCAGATCGTCAATTGGATGCCAGTGCATAAGGGAGATACCTTTTTTATTCCTGCCGGCACGCTGCATGCGATTGGAGCAGGCATTTTAATTGCGGAAATTCAGCAAAACAGCGATACAACCTATCGAGTATACGATTATGGACGAATTGGGCTGGATGGTAAGCCGCGCGCGCTGCATACGGAAAAAGCGAAGCAGGTCACCTGTCTAACGCCGCGATATGAGGCGGTCAATATTGATGACGGAGTTTGCTGTCCTTATTTTCAGACGTACCGGCGCAAACTGCAGGGACAGCAGGAAATTTCTGTGAGCAAGGAGCATTTTCAGATTTTAATGATGCTGGAAGGCAGTGCTGTGTTAGCAGGGCGTCCATTTAAAAAGGGAGATACGGTTCTTTTGCCGGCAGCAGCAGGCACGGTGCAGCTGGAAGGCAGCGCGGTGTATCTGCAGATTTTATAAAATGGGATAGAAATGAGGAAATATCATGCGAATTGGAATTGATCTCGGGGGAACGAATATTGCCGGTGCTTTGCTGGATGAGCATATGAAAATCCTCTGCCGGATGAACATGCCGACGAGAAGTGAGCGCCCCTATCAAGAGGTGATTCAGGATATGGGAACTCTTGTGCAGGGATTGATGCGGATGGGGAATGTGACGCCCGATAAAATCCGTTCTGTGGGCATTGGCAGTCCCGGCACGCCGGAAAAGGATAGTGGTAACATTCTTTTTTCAAACAATCTGAATTGGCATAATGTTCCGCTTTTGAAAGAGCTCGCTCAATATGTTCCGATCCCGATGAAGGTGGATAATGACGCCAACTGCGCGGCGCTGGGAGAATATCTGGCGGGAGCGGCAAAGGGCTATGCTTCTGCCGTTATGATCACATTAGGGACGGGAGTTGGCGGCGGAATTATCTTGAACGGCGCTATCTATGACGGTGTGAATCATGCAGGAGCTGAAATCGGACATACGGTTCTTTGCAGCGGCGGAGAGCTCTGTACCTGCGGACGCAGAGGGTGCTATGAAGCCTATGCATCTGCCACAGCGCTGATTCGGATGGGCAATCAGGCTGCGCAGCAGCATCCGGAGAGTCTTTTGGCCGCGGAAAAAGAAGGATTGAATGGCCTCAAGATATTTCAGGCAGCTGAACAAGGAGACCGGACAGCTCAGCAGGTGGTGGATCAGTATTTGTTCTATGTTGCAGAAGGCATCACCAATGTGGTCAATGTATTTCAGCCAGAGGTCGTTGTGATTGGCGGCGGCATCTGCGGGCAGGGAGAGAAGATTCTTACGCCCATTCGCCGGCAGGTAGAGGCTTCTGTTTTTTGTAAACAGGTCTCAGTGCCTAAGATTGTGACGGCAACGCTGGGAAATGATGCGGGGATCATTGGCGCTGCATTCTTGTAATCTTAAATCAAATATGATATACTAAATTGGTATGAGTTCTCCGGGCGATCGCACAGACAAGAGCCGAAAGGCTGTTTGTGAGGAAAGTCCGAGCTCCTTAGGGCAGGATGCTGGATAACGTCCAGTGGAGGTGACTCCCAGGAAAGTGCAACAGAAATATACCGCCGCAGCATGACTGCGGTAAGGGTGCAATGGCGAGGTAAGAGCTCACCGCCTCTTTGGTGACAGAGAGGGCACATGTAAACCCCATCCGGAGCAAGACCGAATAGAAGGCGATACGGCGGCCCGTCGTGTCTTCGGGTAGGTCGCGTGAGGCGTTTGGTAACAAACGTCCAAGAAAGATGATCGTCCACGACAGAACTCGGCTTACAGGAGGACTCATATGAAACAATCAGAATATCAGGTTATATTGTTGGATCTAGATGGTACCCTATATGATTTTCAAAGGGCTGAACAAAAGGCCATCGTAGATTTGGTATCAGAATGGGGGCTGCCCTGCTCAGAGGAGGCAGTAAAAGCATATCATGATTTCAATGATGCATGCTGGAAGGCCTTGGAAAGAGGAGAAATTACGAAATCTCAGCTGCAGAGCAAGCGATTTGAAGGCTTTTTATCTTATCTGCAGTTTGAATATGATCCGGTCTTAGCGGGGCAGGAGTATGCAGAAAAGCTCTCGCATAACGGTTTTTTATTACCCGGAGCCAAAGAGCTGATGCAGGCACTGGCGCAGCGCTATACTTTATATGCGGTGACAAACGGAATTCAGAAAGTGCAGCTGGGACGCATGGCGGCGTCTGGCATAGGCAAATACTTTGAGAAAATGTTTGTATCCGAAGAGGTAGGAGCCGCTAAGCCGCATACTGCCTATTTTGAGTATGTGTTTGCACATATCCGGAAGGTAAGAAAAGAAGAAATCCTTTTAATCGGCGATTCCATTAGCAGCGATATGCAGGGAGGCATGAATGCAGGGATCGATACGCTGTGGTATAATCCGCTTCATGAGCCGCTTCCAAGTTCGATTCAGGTAACCTATGAGATGGATAGTCTGCAAAAAATTCAAAAATTTTTAACGCAGGAATCAATCTTATCAGCCGGTTTGCCGCTTTAGGTAAACAAAAATGACGGAAAAGATTCCGTCATTTTTAGTATTGCTTTTAATATGTGTTTTCTGTATTTAGCGTCTGTACCTGCGTCTGCTTGTGAAAAGTGGACGCATTTATTTTTTCCTGCAGCAATTGATAAAACAGGTCCTCATCCATCTGCATGGGATTTACTTTTTGTCCTGTCCAATCAGAGAGATGCATGGCATTGGAAATGGAAAGGCCGAGAATTCCTTCCTCACCGGGAGCCAGGAGAGGAGAGCCAGTTAAAATGGCGTCGGTATAATTTTGTAAAATACCATTATGCCCCGTTTCCTGCTCTGTAATGGCAATGGGAATGGTTTCATATCCGGGTTCGCCAAATCCGCCGGTGTAAGAAGCATTGAATGCAGTCTCGCCCTGCTTGTTGCGGTAAAAGGTAAGCTGAGAACGTTCGACAATCAATTTACCCATATCTCCGATAATTTCTAAACGATTGGTTCCCGGCGTATCATGAGTAGAGGCGATAAAAACACCAGTCGCTCCGTTAGGATAACGGGCATAAGTGGTTACATCATTTTCAACTTCAATATCACGGCCCTTTCCGTACTGCATAAAAGAACGGATTTCACAAGGCATACCGCACATCCATTGCCAGAGATCGAGCTGATGAGGACATTGATTGAGTAAAACGCCGCCGCCCTCACCCGACCAGGTAGCGCGCCAGGAGCTGCTGTTATAGTAGCTTTGTGAACGATACCAATCGGTAATGATCCAGATCACGCGCTTTAGCTCCCCGAGCTCGCCGCCCTGAATCATAGAACGCACTTTGGCATACACAGGATTGGTTCGCTGATTATACATGATACCAAATACACGGCCGCTTTTTTTAGCTGCATCGTTCATGGAGCGGACCGCCTTGGTATAAACGCCAGCAGGCTTTTCGGTCAGCACATGAAGGCCAAGAGAAAAAGCTTTTTCTGCATAGAGGGGATGCAGATAGTGGGGGACGGCGATCAGAACAGCATCCACAGCTGCTTCTTTAAAAAAATCATCGGCAGAGTGAAAAACCGAGATCCCTTTTAGATGCTCCTGAGCCCAAGCGCAGCGGGCTGGTGCAATATCGCATACAGCAGTCAATACAGCATTTTGTATCTTGCCGTCATACAGATTTTGAGCATGGGTAGTTCCCATGTTGCCAATGCCAATAATACCAAACCGAACTGTATTCATACGCCCTCCTATTTAACGGTCTCCGGCAGCAGATGCCAAAGAAAGAAGATTTTGATAACTCATCTGCAGAGAATCAAAGGGGTTTCCCGGACATACATCCTGTTCAATCACCACAGCGGATACGCCCGCTTCCATACAGGCCTTAAAGCAATCTAAAAGATCCAGATTGCCATAGCCAACCTCTGCAAAAACAGGTGTCATAAAATTAACGGCAAAGTCTTTAAAGTGGCATACCTCAATACGCCCCTTTAGCTTGCGGATATGGGAAGCTGGGTTTACACCGCCCATTTGCAGCCAATAGGTATCCGGAATAAAATGAAAAAGCTCGGGATCTGTATCTTCAAGCAGCATGTCCATGATACGCCGACCTTCTAATCTCTGAAACTCAAAGTTGTGGTGATGATAGGCAAATTGAAGACCCGCTTCACGGATGCGGGCGGCTATTTCATGGGTAACGCGAATGAATTCCCGTACACCTTCTGCAGAATCGCGATAGGGAGCTGGCATACTGCCAAGACCAATGACAGGACAGTGCATCTGTTTGTGCTCATCAATAAGCGCATTCAAATCCTCTTGCATTCGATCGAAAGAGGAATGGGTGCAGCACACAGAAATTTCATATTTTTCGAGCAGGGATGTCATGACCTCAACAGGAAGGGGGGCAAAACCGGAGATCTGTACAGTCTCGTAGTGGTTTTCATGACAGATCTGAAAGGTATTTTCGATCCCTTCTGCGGTCTGAGTAAACTCTCGGACCGTATAAAGCTGGGGGCCTAATTGAATCATAAAAAATCCTCCTTTATTTAATCATTCGGTATTTGTATTATACGGCGGGTACATTGATTTTTCAATGAAATTATAGTATACTAAGCAGTAATTTAATAGGATCCTACTATGAGGGGAAGGAAACAAGAATGATACAGCAAATTACTGCTTTTATTGAAAACCGGCCCGGACGCCTAACGGATATTCTAAAGGTGCTGGCAGAGCATGGAATTGACTTGAATGGAATTTCCATTGCTGATAGTTCGGACTTTGGCCTGTTTCGTATGATTTTATCGGACCCGGAGCGAGGGCAGGAGATCTTAAAGCAAAATGGGTATATTGTACAGAGTACAGAGGTCTTGGCGATTGACGTACATGATGCGCCCGGAGGGCTTTTATATGCGCTTACATCGCTGAGCCAGCTAGAGATCAATGTCCAGTATATGTATGCATTTGGAACAAAGCTTTCTTCTCATGCGATGGTGATTTTAAAAACAGATGAAAATCAGCGTGCCGCAGCGGCTCTGGAAAAAGCAGGAGTGGATGTGTTATCGCTCCCAGAAGTAGAAAAGAGGTTGCATATATGAGTCATTATGATACTGCTTATCTGGATATCGTTCAGAATATTCTGGAACATGGCTATTACGATCAAAATAGAACTGGCATTGCGACTTACAAATTGCCCCATCAGACGATGCAGTTTGATTTGGAGAAGGAACTTCCCATTTTGACTACCAAAAAGGTAGCATTTCGTACAGCTGTCCGAGAGATTTTATGGATCTATCAGCAGCAGTCCAACGATGTCAGGGAGCTGCAGAAGCAGAAAGTTCATATTTGGGATGAATGGATGCAGGAGGATGGAACCATCGGGACAGCTTATGGCTGGGTGATCAAAGAGTATCATCAGGTGGATAAGCTGCTTGAGCAGCTGAAAAACAATCCGCAGGATCGCCGGATGATGGTCAATCTGTGGCAGATTCCCTATTTAGAGACCGGCGCGCTTGCACCATGCTGCTTTTTGTCTATGTGGGACGTAACAGACGGCAGATTAAACTGTATGCTTGTGCAGCGAAGCGGAGACATGGGGCTTGGCGTTCCGTTTAATACAACGCAGTATGCCGTACTCACACATTTATTGGCACAGGCAACTGGATTTCGTCCTGGTCTTTTAACGCATGTGATTAACAATGCACATATCTATGAAAATCAGGTCGAAGGGCTGCGCCTGCAGCTTACCCGGAGAGAACAGGCATATCCGGCGCCGAGGCTCTGGATCAACCCAGAAATCAAAGACTTCTATCAGTTTACAATGAAGGATATTAAATTGATGGATTATCAATATCATGATAAAATTTCAATGGAGGTTGCGGTATAATGCTTTCTATCATCGTCGCCATCGGGGCGCAAAATGAAATTGGGCAAAGCGGCGCAATGCCCTGGCATCTGCCGGAGGATTTAAAGCATTTTAAGCAGCTTACGTTAAATCACACCATTTTGATGGGCCGGCGCACCTTTGAATCCTTGCCCGGTGTTTTGCCAAAGCGAGAGCATATCATCATAACCAATGATTCCGCGTTTCAAAACGATCACCCGAGAGTCAGGATCAGTCACAATCTGGAAGAGGAGCTGCGCAAAGCGCAAAACACGGAAGAGGAAGTCTTTGTCATTGGAGGCGGTCAAATTTATCAGCAGGCACTGCCGATGGCGCAGCGATTGTATCTGACGCTGGTTCATCAAACATTTCTGCAGGCCGACACCTTTTTTCCAACCATTGATTTTACTCTGTGGCAGGAAATAGAGCGCAGCCCGGAGATGGAGGAAAATCATATACCCTATGAATTTGTTACGTATCAGCGGCTTGACTGCCTGAAGGAGAACGTATGAAAAAGCAGCAGATGAAAATGATGATTCCAACCCTGTTTGGGCTGGAGGGGCTGGTGGCAGATGAGCTGAGATATGCCGGATTTCAGAATGTACAGGCGGAAAACGGCCGCGTTTTCTTTGAAGGCGACTGGAAAGACGCTGCGCGCGCCAATGTCAATGTACGCTGCGGCGAGCGGGTGCTGATTGTGCTGGCTCGTTTTCAGGCTGTCAGCTTCGAGGAGCTGTTTGAGGGAACCAAAGAAACCCCTTGGGAAAATTTTATTGGATCGATGGATGCCTTTCCGGTAAAGGGATGGAGCCTAAATTCACAGCTTCACAGCGTGCCCGATTGCCAGAGAATTATAAAAAAAGCAGTGGTAGAGCGGCTTAAGGAGTGTTATGGCAATCCATGGTTTGAGGAAACAGGCCCTGTCATGCAGATTCAATTCTCGATTATGAAGGACGAGGTAACGCTGCTGCTGGATACCAGCGGAGCAGGTCTTCATAAAAGAGGCTACCGAAAAAATGCAAATGAAGCGCCGATCAGAGAAACACTGGCTGCCGGCATTGTAAATTTGGCCAGAGTACATAGCGATAGCTTAGTTTGTGATCCTATGTGCGGATCTGGTACACTGATCATAGAGGCGGCTTTAAAGGCGCTCAACATTGCGCCAGGGATTATGCGTCATTTTGCAATGGAAAAATGGGGATGCTTTCCCAAAGGAATTATGGAAGAAGTACGGGAAGAAGCTAAAAGCGCAATAAAAAAAGAGGCTCCCTTTGAAGGGGTGGCTTATGATCTGGATCCTCAAGCGGTGGCACTGACGAAGGAAAATGCAGCAAAAGCAAGGGTGTCCTCCCGCATCCGCGTGGAACAAAGAGATATTATCCGATATCAGTCCAAGCAGCTTCAGGAGCTCATGGAAAAAAATCCGCAGCACAAAAAGGCAATTACACTTTGCAATCCGCCGTATGGCGAACGGCTTTTAGATATTCAGGAGGCAGAAAAGCTATATCAGAAAATGGGGGTTGTTTTTAAACCGGAAAGCAATCAGGGCTATTATATTATTACACCCCATGAGGAATTTGAAAAAATTTTTGATAGAAAGGCAGACAAGAAACGCAAGCTATATAACGGTATGCTAAAATGTCAGCTATATATGTATTTCCGCTGATTGCATAGAAAAGACTGGTCAAAAAATCAAAAAGAGGCTATAATATCAAATAGTAAAATACAAATGAAAACAGAAGGGAGCGTGTAGATTTGAAACGGAGAATCGGAATTTTAACAAGCGGAGGCGACTGCCCGGGACTTAATGCGGCCATCCGTGGAGTAGCAAGGGCTTCTTATGATCTGTTTGATGCAGAAATTATTGGAATCGCCGATGGCTATAAAGGGTTGATTGAGGGAGATTACCAAGAAATGAAGCCGGGAGATTTTAAAGGGATCCTTACGCTTGGCGGGACGATTTTAGGGACCTCACGCCGCCCTTATCGCAACATGCGTGTTATCGAAGAGGATAACATCGACAAAGTTGAAAATATGAAAAAGAATTATAAAAAGATGGGGCTTGACTGTTTGGTAACACTTGGGGGAAATGGCACACATAAAACGGCGAATCTTCTTTCGGAAGAGGGGCTGAATGTAATCGGCCTTCCCAAAACGATTGATAACGATATCTGGGCGACGGATGTGACCTTTGGTTTCCATACGGCAGCCGACATTGGTACAGATGTGATTGATCGAATTCACACAACAGCCAACAGCCATGGCCGCGTTATGGTCATTGAAATCATGGGAAATAAAGCAGGGTGGCTGACGCTATATGCCGGCGTAGCCGGAGGCGCTGATGTAATTTTGCTGCCGGAGCTTCCTTATGAACCGGAAAAAGTGATTGCCTCCGTAGAGGCACGCACTAAATCGCAGAAGCGTAATTTTACGATCATTGCTGTGGCAGAAGGAGCTTTTAGCAAAGAAGAAGGCGGATTAAAGCGGAAAGAGCGATTAAAAAAGAGACAGGAAAATAATTATCCATCCGTTTCCTATCAGCTGGCCGATATGATTCAGAAGGAAACCGGATTAGAGTCAAGAGTTGTGAATCCGGGACATTATCTGCGCGGAGGCAGTCCCTCTCCTTATGACAGGATTTTGGCTACACAGTTTGGTGCCTATGCTGCGCATTTAATTGCTGATCAAAATTATGGGCAGACGGTAGCCATGATTCAGGGGCAAATCGGACACAATGCTCTTAAAGAGGTAGCTGGAAAAACTAAATTTGTCTCTCCCGACTTACCTCTCATTCAAACAGCTAAAGATATTGGAATTTCTTTTGGAGTCAAATAGTTTATATGAATAGAAAAAAAACAGGCCGCTCATGCCTTCAGATTATAGTATATATACTATATTTTTCTGCAGGGGCAAAACTGGGATACGAGGTGGCGGCCGCTTTGATGCAAAATCGGCAGGAGGCGATTCCCACATTGCTATTTGTCCTCTGTATATTGGCGGCAATGATTCTGCAAAAGCTGCTTCATGTAGCAGGGCATTACTGTTTGGGAAGGATCAGCGGTCTGCGTGTGATTGCGTTTACCTTTTTTCACCGCACCTATGTGAAAGAAGGAGAAAAATTCAGGAGCTGCGCTCCATTTCCGGAAAGTGCCTTAACAAGCTGTCTAATGGCCCCAAGATCCAGGCAAGCAGTTTCTTATACGGCATATCTGCTGGGAGGGGCTCTATTTAACCTTTTGTCTGCTCTTGCTGCGCTTGTTCTTTTGCTGGCAGTATCCTGGTCATTAGGGCAGTGGCAGGGGTGTCTTTGCTTTTCTGTTTTTCTAACAGGCATATGGGCGTTTATGTTCACTGCTTTACCTGCATATCATGCTGGTATACCAAGCGATGGACTGCAGGTGTTTCAAATAAAGAAAAATACGGCAGAAAAAGAAGCACTTCAAAAAAATCTTTGGATTCTGGCTCAGTTTTCAAAAGCCAAACCGATTCTTGAAGAAGGTTTAGACTTAGATCTCAAAAAACAGCGTAAGGGAAAGATTTTCAGTGCCCTGCTGCTTTTGCGCTGCTATGAGCTTGCCCTTTGGCAGGGACAGATCGAGAGAGCAGGTCAGAATTTGTTTAGCCTATATCAAAGACTAGCCGATCTTCCGGATCTCTTACAGCAAAGAGTATGGATGGAATGCATTTTTTACTTATCCTTGCCCGGTAGTCTGGATCAGGACTTAGAATTAACGCAGAGGCTTATGAACAGGGACCGAATCAAGCGCTATGAGGAACTGGCTTCGCCGGAAAGTCTGCGCTGTCTTTGGGTCTGGGCCCTATACGCAAAGCGCAGCTTAGAGCTTGCCGGCGTATACAGGGAGGCAGCTCTCTCAGCTGTCAATCAAATTGCTTTTCATCCTGCAGTGCAGGGTTGGAAAAAGGTGCTGGCAGATGTCAGCCAATACAATGATCAAACACAATAAGGAGGGTTTACAATGGGAATTTTAGCACGGTTTAAAAACATCATGGCTTCTAATATCAATGCTCTTTTAGATAAGGCGGAGGACCCGGAAAAGATGGTCGATCAGATTTTAAGGGATCTGCAGGACAATCTAGGAGAGGTCAAAGCAGAAACAGCCGGCATTATGGCAGAAGAGGCACGCGCAAAGCGCGAATATGACGAGGCGAGCGCAGAGGTCTCTACATTGCAGTCTTATGCAGAAAAGGCTCTTGTAGCAGGAAATGAAGACGATGCCCGTACTTTTTTGCAGAAAAAGCAGGCAAAGGCAGAAGAAGTAACGGCATTAAAGCAGGCCTATGATTTGGCAGCAGCAAACGCTGTCAAAATGAAGCAAATGCATCAGCATTTAACACAGCAGATTCAGGAAATGCAGGGAAGGCGAGATGCCATCAAAGCCAAAATGGCGGTAGCCAAGACGCAGCAAAAGATCAATGAAATTGGCAGCAGTATTAAAAATGCCAGCGGCAGTATTTCTGAATTTGATCGTATGGAGGCGAAAGCTGAACGGATGCTGGATCAGGCGAATGCGATGGCTGAACTAAATGCAGCAGAAAAGGAAGAATCTGTTGAGGATCTGATGGCTAAGTATGATACCCCTTCCCAGAGTGTGGAAGATGAATTAGCAGCGCTTAAAGCAAAGCTAGGCAAATAAGAGGCAAAGAGAATGGGGTTATTCAGCAATCAATTAGCCAATGTGGTAGAGTGGAATGAGAACTGGCAAGAGGCTATTTTCTGGAAATGGCATAACAGCGAGATCAAGAAGGACAGCCGTTTGATTATTCGGCCGGGACAGGATGCTGTTTTTCTGTACAATGGCCGGATAGAAGGGATCTTTAAAGAAGAAGGCAACTATGAGATATCAAGTCAGATTATTCCGTTTCTGAGTTCCTTAAAGGGCTTTAAATTTGGTTTTAACAGTGGACTGAGAGCAGAAGTCTTATTTGTCAATACAAAGGAATTTTTAATCAAATGGGGCACCAGAAATGCGATCTTACTTCCTGCCCAGGGGCTGCCGGGTGGCTTGCCGATACGGTGCTATGGTACCTTGAATATGAAGGTTTCTGATTATATTGCGCTGATCGATCAAATTGCCGGAGTGCGTGACCGTTTTACGGTAGATGATGTGCAGGATAGAATTCTTAATGTGCTGGATTCTTATTTAATGAAATGGATTTCGGCTGAAGGTAAGGATATGTTTAATTTGCAGGCCAATGCAAGTGAAATTTCAGCAGGGATCCAATCAGAGCTGGACATGGATATGCGGAAAATTGGCCTGACGATCTCTTCTTTTTATATTTCCAGCTTTTCGTATCCGCCTGAAATTCAGGAGAAAATCAATCAAGCGGCTTCTGTTAGTATGATTGGAGATATCAATCAATATCAGAAGGTAAAAATGACAGATGCCATGATGAATTCTTCTGGCGGCGGAGCTATGAGCGATATGGCTGGCTCAATGATGGGAATGGCCATGGGGATGAATATGGCCAAACAGCTGAATGAACAGATGAGTGCAGAGGCAGGAACGGCTCAGAAAAAGTTTTGCGGAAACTGCGGCGCTAAGCTGCCAGAGGAGGGCCTTAAATTCTGCACCAATTGCGGCGCTAAATTATAATAAAAGGAGAAAAGCCTGATGAAAAAACGTAGATTCGGCATTGTGCTGCTCGTGCTGTTATTCATAACAGGAATAGGTGTGACGCTGTATTTTACGTGGTTTCAAAGGGCTTTTCCTGCTTGTCAGCCGGTATGCGCACAAGGAGCCTCTCTCTTTTTACAGGAGGAGATCCTAGAAGTAAAACTAAGCCAAGAGGTATCCGCCAAAATGATTGAGGCGGCGCAGCAGAGCAGCTATCAGGATAACTTTCAAAAAAGCTTTCAGGCAGAGGCTGCCTATGTGGTGGATGCAGCAGGCAAAGTGTTATATGCAAAAAATGAGCACACAAGGCTGTATCCAGCATCTACGACTAAGCTGATGACAGCTTATCTGGCGATTCAGCATACAGAGGATTTGGATGCTTTGATTACGGTGGCGCCTCTGGAGGGCTGCTATGAAGAGGGAAGCCTTTTATTATATTTAAAAGAAGGCGATCAGATTTCCATGAGGGATTTGCTGTATGCTTTGCTGCTTTGTTCCTATAATGATGCGGCTACGGCAATTGCGATGGAGGTAGGAGGAAGCCTAGAGGGCTTTTCCGAGCTGATGAATGCTAAGCTGCAGGAGATCGAAGCCAATGAGACTCATTTTGTTACACCGCATGGCCTGCACCATGAGGAGCATTATACAACGGCATATGATTTGAATTTAATTCTGCAGATGGCCTACAGCCTTCCGGAAATTCAGAAAATCATGTTGGAAAAAGAAGCCCCGATCTTGATCTTAAGAGAAGGGGAAAGTCTGACGTATACGTTAAAAAACAGCAGTTTTTTTGTGCGGGATCTATATAAAATTCCCGATATGATGTATATAGGAGGAAAAACAGGCTATACATCTAAGGCAGAGAGCTGTTTGGCCTCAGTTTTTCAGTATGAGGAAGCGCAGTATTACAGCACGATTATGAAATCAGAGGATGCTTCTTATATGACGACCGTTTTGTTTGATTATTATTTTTCGCCGGAGGCGCTGGCAGCTTTTTCCAAAACTGTGCCTCTGATGCGGGATAGAGCATGATACACTGCTTAGAAGAGAGCTTCGAGCAGTTTTATCATAGATTATTCATTTTACTTCATTTTGGAGGATTTTCAATGAACAAAAAAGTTTTATTAGTTGTAATGGATGGCGTAGGATACAGTAAGACGGGCCTTGGAGATGCTGTTACGGCGGCTAATACGCCTACTTTAGACAAGCTGCTGGCTACCTGTCCGCATACGCGTCTTAAAGCACATGGAAGCGCTGTAGGATTACCAAGCGATGAAGATATGGGAAACAGCGAGGTAGGTCATAATGCGCTCGGGTGTGGACAGATTTATTCCCAGGGAGCGAAGCTGGTCAATGAATCGATTGAAAGCGGCAAAATATATGAGTCGCAGGCATGGAAGGAGCTGACTGCAAACTGCACGGCGCATCATTCTGCACTGCATTTTATCGGCCTTTTATCAGATGGAAATGTGCATTCTAATATTGCACACTTGCTTACTATGCTGGAGGAGGCTAAAAGAACGGGAATTCATAAAGCTTTCGTGCATATCCTGTTAGACGGGCGCGATGTACCGGCTACTTCTGCCCTGACATATGTGGAGCAGCTGGAAGAAAAGCTGGCGGAGCTAAATGATGAGCAGTTTCATGCACAGATTGCCAGCGGCGGCGGACGTATGAAGGTGACAATGGATCGTTATCAGGCTGATTGGCCGATGGTAGAGCTTGGCTGGAACACACATGTGCATGGTATGGGACGGCAGTTTGCCAGCGCTAAAGAGGCGATTGAAACCTACCGGAATGAAAATGAAGGCATTATCGATCAGGATCTTCCGCCCTTTGTGATTGGGAGTGATGGTCAGCCTGTTGGAAAGATGACAGATGGAGACAGCGTCATTTTATTTAATTTCCGTGGGGATCGTGCGATTGAGCTGAGCATGGCCTTTGACGATGAGGAATTTCCCTATTTTGACCGCGGCGAGGTTCCGCAGGTGCTTTATGCCGGCATGCTGCAGTATGACGGCGATTTAAATCTGCCTAAGCGGTATCTGGTTAACCCTCCTGAGATTAAAAACACGCTTTCTGAGCTGCTTGTGAAGCATCAGATTCGTCAATATGCTGTGTCGGAGACACAGAAATATGGACATGTTACGTATTTCTGGAATGGAAATAAGAGTGAAAAATTCAGTGAAGAGCTGGAGACCTTCTGTGAAATTCCTTCTGATAATGTATCCTTTGACCAGCGTCCGTGGATGAAGAGCGCAGAAATTACAGATAATCTGATTGAAGCACTTCGTAGCGGCCAATATGATTTTATTCGCTGTAATTTCCCTAATGGTGATATGGTTGGCCATACCGGCAATATGGACGCTGTTATCTGCGGTATGGAGGCTGTAGATTTAGCCCTGCACCGTCTTTTGAAGGTGGTGGATGAATGCGGCTATACTCTTTTGGTAACAGCAGACCATGGCAATGCAGATGAGATGCTGGAGAAAAATAAAAAGGGAGAGGTGCAGGTAAGAACGGCACATTCTTTAAATCCGGTTCCTTTCATCATTTATGATTCCAATGCACAGTATGTCATTCAGGACGGAGAATATGGACTTGCTAATGTGGCACCTACTGTGGCGAAAATATTTGGTCTGGAAATTCCCGAATGCTGGGAAGCCAGTATGATCTGAGTGGTTAAATGAAATGATAAAACGAATGAGCGCACAGGTTTTAGGACCTGATTTTCAGTTTCATCTTTGCACATTAGAGATTGAAAACGGGATCATCAAGGCGCTGTCACTGTCTACGTCACAGGAAAATTCCTGTGACGTAGTGTCTTATGATGGCCTAAAGATGATTCCTGGATTGATTGATGTACATATGCATGGCTATCATGGATATTCCTGTCAGACAAGCCAGGCAGAAAAGTTGACGGCTATGGGAAAATGGCTTGCCAAAGAGGGCGTCACAGGGTACGCTGCCGGCATTGCTACGACGTCTCAGGAAAAGGCGTTTTCTGCCGTCCGTGCTTGCCGCCTGGCGGCTCAAAAAAGGAACGGGGCTGAGCTGCTGGGGATTCATATGGAGGGACCGTTTTTAAATCCTCTTAAAAAGGGAGCTATGGATGAACGCTATATGCAGCTGCCTTCTGTTGATATCTTAAAAAGGTGCTTAGAAGAAGCGGGAGGGCTGCCGCTTCTGATGACGCTGGCACCGGAAATGGAGGGGGCAGAATCTTTCACGAAATATGCCCTTGCAAGAGGCGTCCATTTATCGATGGGACATACCGCCGCAAGCTATGAGGAGGCGATGGAGGCGATTGGATGGGGGATTCGCAGGGCGACGCATACCTTTAATGCAATGGCACCGCTGGGTCATAGGGCGAGCGGCGTTTTGGGCGCTGTGTTGCTGGAGGATAGCGTGCAGTGTGAAATGATTGCCGATTTTGTTCATCTGAAACCAGAGATCTGTAAGCTGATTTACCGGTTGAAGGGAGCTGACCGTGTGACATTGATTAGTGATTCCTGTCAGCTGGCAGGCCTGCGGCAGGATGAGCTTCCGCCGGATACTTCGATTATATTAAAGGAGGCAGCTTACCTACCAGATGGAACGCTTTGCGGCAGTATCAGTACTGTTATGACAGGTGTGCGCAATATGGTGACCCTGGGAATTCCAATGGAAGAGGCAATCCGAATGGCGTCTTATAACCCAGCACGCGATTTAGGCGTAGAAAAGTCGGTTGGCAGTATCGATATCGGGAAGAAAGCTAATTTGGTTGTGGTGGATGATGCATTAAGGGTACAGGCAGTTTATATAGAAGGAGAACAAATTAGATGAAGCAGCTGACAATGAAAGAAAAGTATGGGGAGGAAAAGGTATTGTGTATTCCCACTCAGGTCTTAGCATCCTTAGCCAGAGGAACGGATCCCATTTTATACAGGACTCAGGAGGTGCTGGGCTGTATGGAGCAGTATGGGGAGTTCAGACTGCGCTGGGAAGTGGAGCTGGATGATTCATGGAAACAAGTGATTCCCTATGTGCTGCTTCATACAGATACGGCAGTTTTGACGGCTAAGCGGCTCAAAGGAGATCCGAGGCTTACGGGAGGATATACCGTGGGTATGGGCGGCCACATCAATCCGGAGGATCGGCAGGGAGATCAAATTGTATCTTCAATTGAATGCTGCGTGAGAAGGGAACTGAGTGAAGAAACCAGCTTTGAATGGCAGAGAGATCTTGCGAGCTACCAGATGCATGAATATAGCTTCGTTAGTGTGGGGAATGAGGTCTCGCGGATGCATTTATGCATTCCGATTTGGATTCGGGTACATGATAGCAGCGATATTAGCATCCGAGAGGTAGATAAGCTGCTGGGCGTATGGACAGCGCAAAGTGAGATTAAGAGTTTGAACGGAAAGCTGGAGGGCTGGTCTGAAATTGCACTAAGGCTGTGGCAGGAAAGATAATACGGGATTTGAATTGACTTTCTTAAACGGCTGATTTAAAATAATGAATCATATAGTTTCTAATGGAGGGATGACTCATGGAAAAGCTGCGCATTGCAATTATTGGACAGGGAAGAAGCGGAAGAGATATTCATGGCGCTTATCTGCAGACGCCAAAGGCGAAAGAAAGGTTTGAGGTTGTGGCCATTGTGGAGCAGCAGGAGGACCGAAGGAAGCGGGCGGCAGAGGAGTTTGGCTGTCCGGTGCTGGAAAGATATGAAGATTTATATTATCAGTCGGAAAATATCGATTTGGTCATTAATTCTTCTTATAGTTTTCAGCATCATGATATTACGGTTGATTTGCTTAATCATGGGTTTAACGTGGTGTGCGAAAAGCCTGCGGCACGAAATGTAAAAGAGTTTGACGATATGGTCGCTACTGCAGACAGAATGGGAAAGTTTTTGGGGATTTTTCAGCAGTCCCGGTTTGCGCCATACTTTGTTAAAGTAAAAGAGGTCATTGACAGCGGCGTACTGGGTGAGCTGATTGATGTCGATATTCAATTCAATGGCTTTGCACGGCGCTGGGACTGGCAGACGCTGCAAAGCTATAATGGAGGAAGCCTGCGTAATACGGGGCCGCATCCGCTGGATCAGGCACTGGCTATTTTAAACGCCTATGATCGTATGCCTCATGTATTTTGTAAGATGAATCGTGTCAATACGTTTGGCGATGCAGAGGATTATGTTAAACTGATTCTGACGATGCCGGACAAGCCTTTAATTGATTTGACGATTTCCTCCTGTGATGCATATCCGTCGTTTACCTATAAAATTCATGGTAAAAACGGCGGTTTAAAGGGCAGCATGCAGCATATTGAGTGGAAATATTTTAATCCGGATTCTGCCCCTAAGCAGGAGCTGATCCGGCACTCTCTTTCTAAAGCAGACGGGACGCCTGCCTATTGTACAGAGACCCTTTCTTGGCATGAGGATTCATGGGATGGAGATCCGAACGGCGCCTTTGATGCTGCTGTAGAAGCGTATTATCAGATGGTATATGAGCATTTGCTGCAGGGAGCGCCCCTTATGATTACCTTGGATCAGGTTCGTCAGCAGGTTGCGGTGTATGAAGAGGCGCATCGTCAAAATCCGATGACCGCCATCGAATAGGGAAAAAGCAATGAAATTATCTATTATTACAGATGAGATTACGCAGGATCTCAGCGCTGCCATTCGGTTTGCAAAGGCATATCATTTGCAAGGGGTGGAGCTAAGAACGGTGGATAATCAGCCGCTGGAGGCTTTCAGCGAGCAGCGGCTGAAACAGATGCATGCGAAGCTTAGGCAAGCAGATTTAGAGGTTTCTAATATTGCCGGTTCTTTTTATAAATGCACTTATGAGCAGAGGGAAGCGGAGCTGGATAAGCTGAAACGGCTGATGGAAGCTGCGCATATCTTAGGATGCTCGACGATTCGTGGTTTTGCGTTTTTTCAGGAAGCTCATCTATGCGCAGAGCAAATTAAAGAGGCCTTTGAAGTGCCGGTGAAGCTGCTGGAAAAAGAAGGCATGAGGCTACTTTTAGAGGCAGACCCCAGCGTATTTACGACGAATCATAGGCAGCTGAGAGAGCTGCTTGACTTCCTTCATTCTCCGCAGCTGGGGGCAATCTATGATCCCGGAAATGATATCTATGACCCGCAGGGAGAATGTCCGTATCCACAGGGGTGGGAAGCGGTAGCGCCTTATGTAGCGCATATTCATATCAAGGACGCTGTGATGGGTCCAGAGGGGCCGCAGTGCGTGCGAATTGGCAGCGGACTTGTGGATTATGCAGGCATTTGTCAGGCGTTAACTCGTTGCGGCTATGCCGGGTATCTTTCTTTGGAAACGCACTATCGAAAGGGGCAGGCAATTTCGGAGGAGCTGATGCGCCTTCCGGGAGGAAATGAGTTTTCTGAAGGCGGTTTGGAAGCGGCAGCGGAGAGTATGGAAGCGCTGCAGCATCTGCTGGCGGTTCATAAAATAGAAGTTAAATAAATGGGTGATTCATATGCGGTATCATATTTTCAATGTAAAGCTGGTACAAAACAGACAGATCGTGCCGGCAGAAATACTGGTAGAGCAAGAACGGATCGCTGCGGTTGCAGCGCCGGGAAGTCTGGGAGTTATCGAAGGGGCAGAGCGTATTGACGGACAAGGACGCTATGTGTCGCATGGGTTTATTGATATTCATACGCATGGCGGCGGCGGACATGATTATATGGATGGCTCTCAGGAGGCCTATGAAGGGGCGGCCAAACTGCATGCACGCTATGGAACCACAGGACTGGTGCCGACTACGCTTGCCGCTTCTAATGAGGAACTGATGGAGACCTTTCGGGTATATGATACTGTGCGTGACCAGAAGAAGGGCGCTCGTTTTCTGGGACTTCATCTGGAAGGACCTTATTTAAGTCCTGCGCAAAGCGGTGCACAGGACCCTCGCTATATCCGTAGACCGAAACGGGAGGAATATGCCGCGCTGATTGAGGCCTGTCCTTATATTATCCGTTGGACGATTGCACCGGAGATTCCGGGGGCCATGGAGATGGCGGAATATTTAAGAGAGCGGGCGGTTATGCCTTCGATGGGACATACAGATGCAACCTATGATGAGGTGGTAGAGGCGGTTCAGCATGGATTTAATCATGTCACACATCTGTATTCGGCAACATCGACCATTGTCAGAAAGGCTGGCTATCGCTATCCGGGCGTACTGGAAAGTGCTTATTTGCTGGGAGATCTGACCGTGGAGGTCATTGCAGACGGTATGCATCTGCCGGCCCCGCTTTTACAAATGGTATACCGCTTTATCGGGCCGGATAGAACCACGATGGTCACAGATTCAATGCGGGGAGCCGGAATGCCGGAAGGGGATAGCATTTTGGGCAGTCTTAAGAAAGGCCAGCATGTAATCATTGAGGATGGTATAGCGAAGATGCCGGATCGGCAGGCTTTTGCCGGATCGGTGGCGACAACAGACCGGTTGGTTAGAAACATGATACGGCTTGCAGATGTTCCTCTGGCGGTTGCAGTGGACATGCAGACCAGAACGGCTGCTCGTATTATTGGACAATCTCAAACGACAGGTATACTGGAAAAAGGGCGCCTGGCGGATCTGATTTTATTTGATGATGATATTCATGTCTCACTGACTATGGTGGGAGGAAATATTGTATTCAAAGGAGAAAACAAATGAAAAAATTTATAAAAGAATTTAAAGCATTTATTGCCAGAGGCAATGTGATGGATCTGGCTGTAGGGATGATTGTGGGGTCAGCTTTTACTGCTATTGTCAATTCATTGGTCAATGATATGGTAATGCCTTTTATTGGCTGGCTTATCGGCGGAATGGATTTTAGTAGTCTTAAGATTCAGCTCAATGAAGAAGCCGCTATCTATTATGGACAGTTTATTCAAAATATCATTAGCTTTTTGGCCATTTCCTTTGTCGTCTTTTGCATGATCAAAGCAATTAACCGCCTGCATGCTAAAAAAGAAGAAGAGAAGAAGCCAGAGGCACCGGCAGTTTCTGATGAGGTTAAGTTATTGACGGAAATTCGAGATCTATTAAAGGAAGCAGAAAAAGAATGAAAAAAATTTTGTTTATTGCGACCGGCGGTACAATTGCCTGTAAAACAACGGATAACGGATTAACGCCGTTAATGTCTTCGGAAGAGCTTTTAAGCTATGTCCCGGCGGCTAAGAATTTTTGTACGGTGGATGCGATTCAGATTATGAATATTGATAGTACGAATATGCATCCGGATTATTGGGTAGAAATGGCCAGAAAGGTAGAGGAGGAGTATGCGCATTATGATGGATTTGTAATCGCGCATGGAACCGATACGATGGCCTATACGGCAGCTGCGCTTTCCTATTTGATTCAAAATAGCGGGAAGCCGATCGTGATTACAGGCTCGCAACGGCCGATTGAAATGGATGTAACAGATGCCAAAACAAACCTCTTAGACAGCTTACGCTATGCATCATGGTCAAAGGCAAGCGGTGTCAATATTGTTTTTGGCGGAAAGGTAATTGCTGGTACACGGGCCAGAAAAATGAATACTAAAAGCTTCGATGCGTTTCAAAGCATTAACTTTCCTAATATTGCCGCTATTCAGGATAAGGGAATTGTACAGTACATTCAAAATCTCCCGGTACATACCTCGGCTCCTGTGTTTTATCATACAATGAATCCACGCGTATTTGCTTTTAAGTTGATTCCGGGAATGGATCCAAAGGTACTTACGATGATTGAGGATCAGTATGATGCTTTTGTATTAGAAAGCTATGGTGTCGGCGGAATTCCTGAGGGAGAAAAATATGATTTTCACTCTGTACTGGAATCATTAATTCAAAATGGAAAGACGGTGGTTTTATCGACGCAGGCAATTTATGAGGGAAGCGATATTACCGTATACCGCTCTGGGCATGTGGCAAAAGCCGAATTTGGTATTATGGAATCCTATGATATGACCATGGAAGCAACGGTAACCAAGCTGATGTGGATTCTCGGGCAAACTAATGATCAGGCGGAGATTCGCCGGTTATTTAATACGACGATTGCAAACGATATGTTATCTCAGGAATGGGAATGGGAGGAATAAAAAGTGCTGGAGCATATTTTAAATCAGGAAATAGAAGCGGTATGCAAACAGCTGGGTCCTGATACAAAGCTAGCAAAGCTATTTCGTAATTGCTATCCCAACACTCTTTCAACAACAACAAAACAAGGAAAGGATGGACGATACTTTGTTTTTACAGGTGATATCCCGGCAATGTGGTTAAGAGATTCTTCTGCACAGGTACGGCATTATTTGCCGCTTGCCAGTCATCATCCAGAGATAGCGGATGTGATCGAGGGACTTTGCCAGCAGCAAACATTTTGTATTTTAACGGATCCCTATGCCAATGCTTATAATGAGGAGCCTAATTGGAATTGCTATCGTATTGATCATACAGAAAGAAATGCTTATGTATATGAAAGAAAATACGAGGTAGATTCTCTGTGCTATCCCATTCAGCTGGCATATCTTTTCTGGAAGCAAACGGGAAGAACCGGGCATTTTACCGCAGATTTCCATAAGGCGTTGCAATGTATTATCGATTTGTGGGTCTGCGAACAGGATCATATGAGGCAGTCAGCGTATTCCTTTGAGCGGGATCAGTGTCCTCCTTCCGATACGCTTTTAAATGGGGGAAAAGGGACTCCTGTAGCCGTGACCGGGATGACTTGGTCCGGTTTTAGACCCAGTGATGATGCCTGTCAGTATGGGTATTTAGTACCATCTAATATGTTTGCTTGGGTCGTACTGGCATATGTTCAGGAGATAGCTAAAACACACTATCAGGATGATTCTTTGTGTCAAAAAGCAGAAAAGCTTTGCAGGGAAATCAAGAGCGGAATTGAGAAATATGCAGTTGTAGAGCATCCTGATTTTGGCCTTGTATATGCTTATGAGGTAGACGGCCTAGGAAATGTTAATTTGATGGATGATGCCAATGTCCCCAGCCTATTATCCATTCCTTATCTCGGATATACATCAGCTGAAGATCCAATTTATCAAAATACAAGACGGATGATTTTGAGTAAGGTAAATCCATATTATTATGAAGGAGCTGCTTTAAAAGGGATTGGCAGTCCGCATACACCACCTGAGTATGTTTGGCATATTGCACTTTCCATGCAGGGACTTACAACGACTGATGCAGCAGAAGCAAAAGAACTTTTAGAGCTGCTGGTGCAGACAGATGGTGATACTGGATATATGCACGAGGGTGTGTACGTGCAGGACCCAAAACAATTTACACGTGCTTGGTTTGCTTGGTCTAATTCTTTATTCAGTGAATTTGTTCTTCACTATTTGGAAATGACATGATGTACAAACGAAGGGATTTAAAAAGGCAGGCGCGAAAAGCTTTAAAAAGAAATTATTTTGCCGCCATAGGCGTTTGCTTTATTATGATGCTGTTCTTTGATCGTTACGGGATATCGAAGCAGGCCATCAGCAGCTATAATCCAACATATGAAACGCAAGAGCCGGTTGTAGAGCAAAATACATCTTCCGGACGTTTTGCAATGTGGGATACTATATTGAATGATATCTCCCATCGAGTAGACCAAAAAAGGGAAGAAGATCCTGGCTATGCGACAAAGGGAGTATTAAGTACGCTTTTAAATCATCTTACCCAAAAAACGGGGCCTATTTTTAAAATTATCGGATCCGTAGATAGCTTTATTCGGCATCATATTTCAGAAGGTATTTCTTTTTTAATTAGTATGATGCTCAGTATTCTGACGACAATATTTATCATCAAATTGATACAGATTGGTGAGAAAAGATTCTTTCTTGAGTCAAGGTTATATTCCGATACACAAATTCGTAGAATTGTATATTTATTTAAAAACCCAAAAATTCTTCGACCAGCTTACATAGTATTTTTAACACAGCTTAAGCTGTTTCTTTGGATGCTGACAATTGTTATGTATCCAATTAAATATTATGAATATGCCATGATCTCTTATATTGTAGCAGAAAATCCATCGGCTTCGCCGAAGGCCGTCTTTCAATTGTCTAAGCAGATGATGAAGGGAAATAAGTGGAAGCTCTTCTGTCTGGATCTTTCTTATTGGTACTGGCATTTACTTAATTTTTTGTCCTTTGGCCTAGTGGGAATCCTATTTGTTAATCCTTATCGCATTGCGACTGAAACGGAAGTGTATATTACCTTGCGCAATCAGGCCATTGCAGAAAAATATGAATATTATGAGGTGTTATGTGATTCTTATCTGATTCAGAAGCCGTATGCGGCAAGAGAGGATGACGAACCGGACCTGTATCCGGGTTTATTCGAGGAGTTTAAGGATAAACAGAAAATCGGAACACAGCTGCTTCAGAATTATAACCGTTCCTATGCCATACATACATATATTTTGCTGTTTTTTAGTTTTTCAATGATTGGCTGGCTATGGGAGGTAGGCATCCACTTAATAGAAGATGGGCAGTTTGTAAACAGAGGAGTATTACTTGGTCCATGGCTGCCGATTTATGGAAGCGGCGGCGTTATTATCGTGTTTTTATTACGTAAAATGGGGAAGTGGCCAGTACTGGCATTTCTTAGCAGCATGCTGCTGTGCAGCCTTGTTGAATATTTCACTAGCTGGATGCTGGAAATAAGTAAAGGGGCTAAATGGTGGGACTATAGCGGCTATTTATTTAATTTGAATGGGCGGATTTGCTTAGAGGGGGCTTTAGTGTTCGGAATGGGCGGCTGTCTTTTCATTTATTTCTTAGCTCCTTGGTTAGACGATTTATATAAAAAGATCTCAGTCAGATTACAATGGCTAATTTGTCTTCTACTATTAGCATTATTTATGATGGATTCTATTTATTCTCATTTTTATCCTAATATGGGGGAAGGCATTACAGACTATGATGCGGCATATACGCTGCAGAATATAGCAGTAGGTCATGAAAGATCCTAGTTAAATTTTTCACAAATTCTTTATCTGCCTCGAAAAATGCCTTGCATTTTCATGGTAGATGATTTAAAATAGGCATAGTGGATAAGTTTGGAATATTTGTCTAAACTACTAGCTAACTTCAATTGAAAGGGGTTCACCTGATATGCTGAACAAAAAATCTGTAGATGATATTAATGTAAAGGGTAAAAAAGTTCTTGTGCGCTGCGACTTCAACGTACCGCTGCAGGATGGAAAAATTACCGATGAGAATCGTCTGGTTGCTGCACTGCCTACGATTAAAAAGCTGATCAATGATGGCGGCAGAGTCATTCTGTGCTCCCATTTGGGCAAGCCAAAAGGAGAGCCAAAACCAGAGCTTTCGTTAGCACCAGTTGCTGCGCGTTTAACAGAGCTGTTAAATCAGGAAGTTAAGTTCGCTGCAGATCCTGAGGTTGTTGGCCCTAATGCTAAGGCTGCTGTAGAGGCTATGAAAGATGGCGAGGTAATTTTATTAGAAAATACCCGATATCGTGCAGAAGAAACCAAAAACGGAGAGGCTTTCAGCAAAGAGCTGGCTTCCATCTGTGATGTATTCGTCAATGATGCGTTTGGTACCGCACATCGTGCACACTGCTCCAATGTTGGTGTTACTGAGTTCGTAGACACCGCAGTAGTAGGCTACCTGATGCAAAAGGAAATTGACTTCTTAGGCAATGCCGTTAATAATCCGGAGAGACCCTTTGTAGCAATCTTAGGCGGAGCTAAAGTTTCCAGCAAAATTTCCGTAATTGAGAATCTGCTGGATAAAGTAGATGTCTTGATCATTGGCGGCGGTATGTCTTATACGTTTTCAAAATCTTTGGGCGGTCATATCGGTAACTCTCTGTGCGAAGATGATTATTTAGAGTATGCACAGAAAATGTTGAAGAAAGCAGAAGAAAAGGGCGTTAAATTATTGCTGCCTGTGGATAATCGAATTGGAGATGACTTCTCCAACGATTGTAATATACAGGTTGTTAAACGAGGAGAAATTCCGGATGGTTGGGAAGGTCTGGATATTGGTCCCGAAACAGAAAAATTATTTGCCGAAGCAGTCAAGGACGCTAAAACGGTTGTTTGGAATGGTCCGATGGGATGTTTTGAAATGTCCAATTTTGCTAATGGCACCAAGGCTGTTGCTGCGGCTTTAGCAGAGACGGATGCTACCACCATCATCGGCGGCGGAGATTCTGCAGCTGCTGTAAATATTTTGGGATATGGCGATAAAATGACGCATATTTCAACAGGTGGCGGCGCTTCTTTAGAGTTTCTTGAAGGCAAGGAACTGCCGGGCGTAGCAGCTGCTAACGATCGTTAATCAGGAGGATACAAATTATTATGCGTAAGAGAATTGTTGCCGGAAACTGGAAGATGAACAAAACTCCTGTACAGACAAAGGAGTTAATTGAGACGCTTAAACCTCTGATTGGATCTGAGGAAAAGACAGAAGTTGTATTTTGTCCTCCTTATATTTGCTTGACAACGGCAGTAGAGGCTGTTAAAGGAACCAATATTAAAATTGGCGCTCAGAACATGTATTATGAAGAAAGTGGAGCGTTTACAGGAGAGGTTGCTCCTAATATGCTGAAAGAAGCCGGCTGCGACTATGTCATTTTGGGTCATTCTGAACGCCGCGGCTATTTTGGTGAAACGGATGAGCTCATAAATAAAAAAGTTTTAAAGGCATTTGAACATGATTTGATTCCTATCATCTGTGTGGGCGAGACTTTGGAGCAGAGAGAGCAGGGAATCACAGAAGATTTGGTTCGCCTTCAAACAAAGATTGCCTTGAAGGATGTTCCTGCATCTGATGCAGAAAAGGCCGTTATTGCTTATGAACCCATCTGGGCTATCGGCACTGGAAAAACAGCAACTAACGAACAGGCACAGGAGGTTTGCGGAGCTATCCGTAAGGTGCTTTGTGAGGTTTATGGTAAAGAAACAGCTGAAAAGATTCGCATTCAATATGGTGGTAGTGTAAATGCCGGAAACGCGGCAGATTTATTTGCTATGCCAGATATTGATGGCGGCTTAGTAGGCGGTGCTAGCCTGAAGGCTGATTTTGCAGATATTGTAAAAGCATAAATAAAAGCTGCATAGAAGCCATATCCTTTAACGATATGGCTTCTTTTCATATCATATTTATAAGAATTCTAAAGGAGAGCAATATATGAAGTATACAGAAATGACTATACCGCAGCTACAATCGTTAAAAACAAAATTAAATCTCGAATACGCTGCGTTACAGGCTAAGCAGCTAAAATTAGATATGTCCAGAGGAAAACCTGGAAATGCACAGCTTGATCTGTCAATGGGAATGTTATCGGTTCTATCAACAGCTGAAGACTTGATCAGTGAGGAAGGCATTGATTGTCGTAATTACGGTGTTTTAGAAGGGCTTTTAGAAGCGCGGCGTTTGATCGCAGAGCTTACCGATGCTAGACCGGAGCAGGTCTTTATTGCTGGAAATGCAAGTCTTAACCTCATGTATACTATGATTGCCAATGCTTGGATTTATGGAGTCAATCGATACACACCTTGGGGACTGCAGGGAAAACCCTGCAAACAAGGAACCATTAAGTTTTTATGTCCGGTTCCCGGATATGATCGTCATTTTAAAATCACAGAAAGCTTTGGAATTGAGATGATCAATATTCCGATGACCCCTGAGGGTCCTGATATGAATTTAGTGGAGAGATATGTGGAGCAGGACCCCTCTGTAAAAGGAATTTGGTGTGTTCCCAAATATTCGAATCCTGATGGATATAGCTATAGTGATACAGTTGTTCGCCGAATGGCATGCTTAAAACCGGCGGCTCCTGATTTTCGCATCTTTTGGGATAATGCATATATCATTCATCATCTTGATTTTGAGGATCAGGATCATATTCTGAACATTTTAGAGGAGTGTGCTAAAGCAGGAAATCCTGATATGGTATACGAGTTTGTATCAACTTCTAAAATGGTTTTTCCCGGAAATGGAATTGCGGCTTTGATTAGTTCTGATGCTAATATTGCTGATATGAAGCGTTTGATGGCATCCGAAACGATTGGATATGACAAAATCATGCAATTAAAGCATGTCAAGTTCTTTAAGAACTTAGCCGGAATAGAAGCACATATGAAAAAGCATGCTGCGCTGCTTAAACCGCGTTTTGAAACGATATTTTCTCTTTTTAAAGAATTGGGCGAACTTGGTATAGCTCGCTGGACGACACCTAAGGGCGGATATTTTGTCTCTTTATATACGATGGAAGGGTGTGCTAAGCGTGTGGTTACGCTTTGTAAAGAAGCTGGAGTGATTTTAACAGGGGCGGGCGCTGCTTATCCGTATGGGAAAGACGCACAGGATTCTCATATTAGAATCGCGCCAACCTATCCCTCTAGCGAGGAGCTGAGAGAGGCATGCGAGGTGTTGATTCTTTGTGTTAAGCTAGCCTCTGTAGAAAAATTGCTACAAGAATAAAAGGGAGTACTATCCAATGATATGTGATTCTGTATTTATGGAAGGCGCCATGACGAAGGTATATTCTCTAAATACTATAATTGTTGGAGGAGGAATTGCCGGACTCAATGCTGCATTGAATTTATATGAGCATGGTCAAACGGATATTGCTATTTTAATTGATTCAGCTGCAGGCAGTACAAGTCGCTATGCCTGCAGTGATCAGCAGGCCTATTATAAATTAGCTTCTTTATCGAATGATTCAGACTCTCCTTATCGGATGGCTAAGGCGCTGCAAAGCAGCAATAGCAGCGATGGAGATATCGCTTTAGTAGAGGCTTCTTTATCGCTTAAATGCTTTTATCGTTTAACAGAATTGGGGCTTGCGTTTCCGCAAAACCAATATGGCGAATATATCGGAACGAAGGCCGGCCAGGACAGCGCCCGCCGCTGTATCAGCTGCGGTCCTAATACAACAGCCCAAATTCATCAAGCTTTAGAGCGTGAAGTGAAAAAGAGGGAGATTCCTATTTTTTACGGATATCAGCTGGTAAGAATCTTTACCGATGTCGACCAAAAAGAAGTAATTGGCCTCTTAGCTTTAAATTATGAAGGAGTTAGGGAACGTCATCAGCGGTACCTTCTTTTTAATACTACGAATGTGATCTTAGCAACTGGTGGACCTGGCGGATTATTCCATAATGAAGCGTATCCGGCTGCTCATACTGGCTGTTTAGGAATGGCATTAGAGGCAGGAGCTAAAGCAGTCAATCTAACAGAGTTTCAATATGGTATATGTGCCGCTTCCTTTTCTCTAACAATGAACGGCGCATACCAAGAAGCAATTCCGCGGTACATTTCAGTAGATGCGGAAGGAAATCATGAAAGTGAATTTTTGCTTTCGTATTTTGATGATCTGGAAAAGCTTTATTCGTTGATCCGCCTAAAAGGAACACAATGGGCATTTGATGCTAAAAAGGTGCGTGAGGATGGAACTTCACTGCTCGATCTCTTGATCTATCACGAGATATCAATGAAGGGGCGGCGGGTTTTTATGGATTATCGGGCAAATCCGAAAGGATATGTGGATCCATTAACGCCGGCACAAAGGCTGCAAAAATTGAGCCCTGCTGCTTATCAAATTTTATTGGAACAGGGAATCAATCCAGTGAACACGCCTGTTGAAGTGTGTACGGCCATAATGCATCATAATGGAGGCTTAGCAGTAGATTTTAATTGGGAAAGCACACTTAAGCATCTATTTCCCATTGGGGAAGCTGCTGGTACACATGGCTTTTTTGTACCTATGGGGGCATCCATAAATGAAACACAGGTATCAGGGCTTAGAGCTGCCAGTTATATTGCATCTCAATATCAAAGAGATCCTATGGATATTCATGCCTTTGTCGAAAGGATACGGGAAGCTTATCATCAGAGAATTGAGATGACAGAAGCATTTATTTCTGAGCTGCAGCGTAAGCAGGAGGATCAGGCAATTAGCATTCGCAGTGTACGGACGGAGATTGGAAAACGAATGGATAAAGCCTGTGGACTCTTTCGGGATGCTTCTCGTATTGCTTATGAGCTTAAAACAGCTAAAGAAAGCTTGCGTCAATTACCTTTCTTTTTTAAACCCTATGCCATGCTGGATCTTTCTTTATTTTTTAAAAATTATGATTTACTCATATGCCAAATTGCTTTTTTGAGCGCAATGCTTAATTATGATCATGCCGGTGGGCAAAGCAGAGGATCTTATTTATTATACCACCCCAAAGGAAGCTTGCCTCATCCTAAGCTAGAAGAAATGTTTCGATTTTCTGTTACGGGTTCCGTTTTCTCGGGGAAATTACAGGAAGTTACATATCAGCCAGATTCGATGGAATGTGAGATAGCATGGAGGCCTATACGGCCCATCCCCAAAAGTTGATAAACTATAAAAAAGAGAGGGTATCCTATGATTGTCAGGATACCCTCTTAGATTTCATACAATTCATCATTCTTCTGTATTTTCAGTTAGCGATTGAACGCTTACTACATTACCTCCAGCCGCTTTAAGACGCTGTTTATATTCCTGTTTCTTTTTCAGAAGATCCATCTGCTTTGTCTTATACCATTTCCAGTATAAGATAAAAATAGCTATGGATATGCCGGCAACAACGATATTAGCAGCTAAATACCACATATTCCCGCCAAGTGTAAGGCTAAGATTAAGCAGTGTTAATAATACTAAATGGCCTCCCAGTGCCAACCAGAAAAATCCTTTATTCTTTCGTTTGATAGCATGAAACAAGAAAATGCAAAGCACGGCAGTCATGATAGAAAGCACAAAAACAGCTAGCATTTGAAGATAAAAAGAACTGATTCCGTTTAAATCAAGCTCAGCAGCGTATTCTTGCAGAGTCTCTAATGAAAGATTTTCTGTAACCATTTCATTTAAACGTCCTTCTAATGACATAGAAGCAATTCTAGCATAGCTAACGGAACTGGTAGAAAGCATTAATGCATTACCAAGCCAATAAGAAATGCCGATTGCAATCGCATCGTAAATACGAATTTGGCTTTTTAGTACTAGCTTCATTACAAGATAGAGTGTTACATTCTGTAATACTACATTTAATAACATGTTAATAATATTATACAGCGTTTCATGTGACTTCCAAAAATCAATTGTTAGTCCCACGGAAGACATGAGCATGCTAAACATCCCCATTAAAATATTAGTAGCCAGGAAATAGCTTCCGATACCGCTAATTACAGAAGAAATGCGATATTTATGCGTTTTACGAAGAAAAATTAAAACTAATATCGGCAGTAGGATTTCCACACCGCCAATGATATAGAGTTGCATAGAAATACTCATAGGAACCTCCTAATAATAAACAAAGTGAAAACATATGTTTATCATTATACACGAACTTTTTGTTTTTGTACAGGGGAAAAGCTCCTATTTTACTGGTTTTTCTTGCGTTTCCTTTTTTTGACGCTTGACCTCAATGATTGGTTTTCGAACTAAGATATTAGATAAGGCTTTGCCATCAAAAGGAATGAGCGGCCAGGTATAACGAAGCCCGCTAAAGGATTTAGTTGTATAAAGAACCAAAAAAAGAATAGCGATGCTAGCAATATATCCGACTAAACTGAACAAGCCTGTCATAATGAGAATAAACATTCGGTAGATACGAATTCCCATTCCAAATTCAATACTAGGAACGGCATAGGTAGCTAATGAAGATATTGCCATAAAAAATACTGTATGAGGCGTAAGCAAATTAATTTCAATAGCATATTCACCTAATATTAGTCCCCCAATAATACTCATAGCGGTACTAAGGCTGGAAGGGGTATGAATAGAAGCCATACGAAGAATCTCCAAATTAAGCTCGACAAGAAGTAACTGAATAAAGAGAGGAAAAACCACTTCTACCTGTGGCAGAAGAAACTGGAGCCATTCGGGAGTTGCAGAAGGATTTTCTGCGATCAAGAGCCATGTTGGCGTAAAAAATAAAGAAATTAAAATAGCGGCAAATCGAATCCATCGAATAAAGGTACCTACCAGAGGATTTTGATAATAATCCTCTGAATGCTGTGTAAAATGAAAAAGTGTAGCAGGAAACAGCATTACGGAAGGAGAATTATCGACAAAAAGAGCAACGTGACCTTCTAAAAGATGGGCGGATACAACGTCAGGACGTTCTGTAAATTTGGCTTGAGGAAAAGGATTATACCAACGTTTTTTAATCATTAATTCTTCTAAAGTTTTTTCCCCCATAACAAGTGCTTCCGTATCCAGAGTGGAAATCGTCTGTGTAATGTGCTGGACTAATTTAGGGTCTGCAACACCTTGAATATAGCCAACTGCCACGTCTGTATGCGAACGCGTGCCTACTTCCTTTATTTCGTAGACTAGCTTAGGATCTCGGATTCTTCTGCGCACTAATGCGGTATTAAAAACTAACGTTTCGACCATGCCATCTCTTGCACCGCGAGTGACTTTTTCTAAATCGGGTTCTTCAGGACTGCGTGTAGGATATTCACGCATATCTAGAATCATAGCCTCTTCAAAACCATCGATGACGAGAATTGTAAAACCGGATAAGATACTGGTTATAAGTTTATCAAAAGATCTTTCCTTTGTTACTTCGCTATTGCCAAGCTGAATCTTTAAAAAGCTTTCTAGCGAATCAACACCTTTTGTTTCTTCATCACCTTGAAAATGCTGAAAAAGCCGTAGAACAAGACTGGAATCAATCAAGCCGTTAATAAGGATATAGTATGCCTTATGTGCTCCAATCGTAATTTCTCTCGCAATTAAATCAAAGCTTTTTTCAATTGGAAGCCTGTTTTTAAATTCTCGGATATTTTTTTCTAATTCATTCGATATGATATCTTGCTGCGTAGAATTTTTATTCACTGCCCGACACCTCCATTTTTGCTATAGCTTGTACATTTTTACCTTTATTTATGTAATCAAAACCAGAGTTTTAGGCATCTTGCAGTTTCTTTCAAAAAGCAACAAATTTACTTTTCTTTCTTTTTTTTATATGATATAATCAAAATACAGGGCAATTAAAAGAGCCCCTTAGGGTTATTTGTAAAGTAAACATTTTAGAAAGAGAGGATTTTATATGCCTTTTTCAACGACTGTTGATCATGTGAAACATCCACAGGTAGCTACTTTAGGTCTTATGGCTTTAGACAGTGCCAATGAATTAGGGAAAAAAGTCGATGAACATTTAAGGGAGCTTTATCACAATCAGGAGGATAGCTGTCAAAACGGTGAATCTTCTTTCTTAATTCCTTGTTCTTGTCCCAGGTTTCAAAATGGAGATGCTAAAGGAATTATTCATCAATCAGTAAGAGGCGTTGATTTATATCTTCTTACAGATGTAGGAAATTACAACTGTACATATAAAATGTTTGGAGAAGAAGTACATATGTCTCCAGATGATCATTTTGCAGATCTAAAACGTGCAATTCAGGCAATTAGCGGAAAAGCCTATCGAATTACAGTCATCATGCCTAATATGTATGGTGCTCGTCAGCATCGCCGCAGCTACAGAGAATCTCTTGACTGTGCCGTTGCACTTCAGGAGCTGCAGAATATGGGAGTTTCTTCTATTTTGACTTTTGATGCACATGATCCAAGAGTTCAAAATGCAGTACCGCTCATGGGGTTTGATAATGTGATGCCTTCCTATCAGGTATTAAAAGCACTTTTGCAGCATGTGCCTGATATTCAATTAGATAAAGATTCTTTTATGGTGGTAAGTCCTGATGAAGGAGCCATTTCTCGAAATGTTTACTATGCATCTGTTATCGGAGTAGATATGGGGATGTATTATAAACGCCGTGATTATTCGCGGATTGTGAATGGAAGAAACCCAATTGTTGCACATGAGTTTTTAGGTAGTGACATTAATGGAAAAGATGTGCTAGTCTATGATGATATGATTGCCTCAGGGGATTCTATGTTGGATATTGCTTATGATCTTAAGCGAAGAGGAGCTAGAAGAGTATTTGCTGGCTGTACATATGGATTATTTACGGAAGGTTTAGATCGGTTCCATGAGGCAGTAGAACGTGGTGTTCTTTCTGGTGTCCTTTCCACTAATCTTACATATCGTAAACCGGAGCTTTTAGCGGCTCCTTGGTATTATGAAGTTGATGTTTCTAAATATGTTGCGTATTTCATTGCATCGATGAATCATAATATGTCTGTCAATAGTCTATTGGATCCTCATCAAAAAATTAAAGATTTGATCGATGGACATAGAAAAGGGCAGTTAGAACAAATGAATTTATTTTAACCTAAAAGTAAAAAGGAGGTTTTCCCTTTAAAGTGGGAAAACCTCCTTTTTTAGTTAATGATAAAATACTACATAATAGAGCGGAAGAGACCGATCACTTTTCCTAATATAATACAGTCTTTTACTAAGATAGGATCCATATGATCATTTTCTGGCTGCAGGCGAATATAATCCTTTTCTTTATAAAATGTTTTTACTGTAACACTATCCCCTAAAAGGGCAACAACCTTATCATGATTGACCGCTGTATTTTGTTTACGGATTAAAATTAAATCATTTTCATAAATACCAACATTGATCATACTTTCTCCCTGTACGCGTAGCATAAAACACTCAGAATTATGTGTAAAATCTACAGGGATCGGAAAGTAATCTTCAATATTTTCAACGGCAAGAATGGGCTCGCCTGCACGTACACGTCCTAAAATCGGAACTGCGATTAGTTCAGGACCTTGCACAGGGTTTTGAAAGGCAACTACGCGCTCTGAGGGAATAAAAGATTGACCGGATAAGGAATCTTCTTTTTCAGGACGACGGCAAATTTCGATAGCTCTTGTTTTGGCGGGATCTCTTCTAATATATCCCTTTTCCTCCAGCCGCGTTAAATGACCATGCACCGTAGAAGTGGAGCGGAGCCCTACAGCTTCGCAGATTTCTCTGACGGAAGGGGGATAGGCCTTTACTTCCTGTCGACGAATGATGTATTCCAAAATTTCTCTTTGTTTTTTAGAAATGCTCATATAATAATTTCTCCTCATTTAGTATATATTCCGCTCGTTCTTTACTGAACACTCGTTTGACTTACAGCAAGCAGAATCCAGTGATACCGTAATTGACGAGAGTATGTCAGCTATTTATTATGCTTATTATATCATGGAAAATGGGCGTTGTCAAACGAGCGTTCGTAAAATGTTTTTTTGAATTTTCAGCTTGACAAGAAAAGATGTTCGTGTTATGATAAGAACATTCAATCGATAGAACATTTTTTCGCATGTAGGGAAAGGAGGATCTTATGGTTTACAGTATATATAAACAGCGAGCACTTCGCCAGAGAAAAATCAATCGTCAGTATCGTCAGCTAGTGTTATTTCTTTGTGGTATTATCACTTTGCTATTGGTTTTATTAATTTTTACACGTAGCAATCCAGCTAAAGCAGAGGATTGGGTGGTTGAAACATATCAAAGTGTTATTATACAGCCGGGAGATAGCCTATGGGATTTAGCCGAGGCGCACCGTCAGCCCAATATGGCAATTCAGGATTATATAAAAGAAGTGCGACAAATTAATCACATAAAAACAGACGAACTAGTGTCCGGAGAATATTTGATCTTACCCATTTATACGTATGATTCTCCTATAGAAAATTAGCAGATTTCTTTATTTTGGAATATGGGGGAGAAGCTCTCATACCTATTTTCCCGTTTTAGGTATGAGAGCCTTTCATTTTCTAGAACCGCCTGATAAATTCAGGAAAATAGAGGCTTTTGCTTGACATGAAGGAAATTCTATGATACACTCCAATAGTTGCCGCACGAAGAGGTTTTAAATTCCTTATGGATACCACATTCGGCGAGTTTATATGAGAAGGAGGTGCTCGGATGTACGCTGTCATTGAAACAGGTGGGAAACAGTACCGGGTACAAGAAGGAGACGTTATCTCTGTTGAGAAGTTAGGCTTAATCGAGGGCGAGATCTATGATTTTGACAAGGTATTACTGATCGCAGATGAGGCCGGTATCAAAACAGGAAGCCCTTATGTAGCTGGTGCTAGTGTAAAAGCTACTGTAATCACGGAAGGACGCGGTAAAAAAATCTATGTTTACAAGTATAAGTCCAAAAAGACTTATCATAAGAAAACAGGTCATAGACAGTATTTTACCAAAGTGCAGATCAATGCGATCAATGCTTAATATAGTCCGATGATTACTGCACGATTGTTCCAAAACTCAGTCAATCAGTATTATGGTTTCTTAATTGAGGGACATGCAGGATACGGCGAAGAGGGAGAGGATATTATCTGTTCTGCTGTATCAGCCTTGGCATTAAATACCGTTAATTCGATTGAGAAATTTACTGCATTTCAGCCCTTTTGCAAAATACAGGATGGATATCTATCCTGTACAGTATCTGAGCTACAATTTCCAAATTCAGCTTCTGATATTGATTTTAAAGATGTCAGTTTATTATTGAATTCTCTGGCTCTTGGACTGGAATCAATTGTACAGACATATGGAACACAGTATCTTCATGTATTGATTACTCAAAAATAAGGAGGTGCGTTTTCATGTTCATGATGAATCTTCAACTGTTTGCCCATAAAAAGGGTGTTGGTTCTACTAAAAACGGCCGTGATTCTGAATCTAAACGCCTTGGCGCTAAAAGAGCAGATGGTCAGGTTGTTAAAGCAGGTAATATCTTATACCGTCAGAGAGGTACTCGTATTCATCCCGGTATCAATGTAGGGATTGGTAAGGATGATACTTTGTTTGCTTTAGTAGACGGAAGAGTCAAGTTCGAAAGAAAAGGACGCGACAAAAAGCAAGTATCTGTATATCCTGCTTAATAGCGCTCTAGATAGCCTGATTAAAGGAAATCTTAGTAGCAACTGACAGGCTTCAAATATCGTATTTGAAGCCTGTTTTTTTCAAAGTAAGCGTATCGAAAGGAAGTATGAGCATGTTTGTAGATGAAGCAAAAATTTTAATTCAGTCCGGAAAAGGCGGCAATGGCTGTGCTTCCTTTAGACGTGAAAAATATATTCCCAACGGAGGCCCGGATGGCGGAGACGGCGGTAAGGGCGGCGATATCATTTTTATGGCCGTAGAAAATTTAAACACCTTAGCTGATTTTCGTAATCGTAAAAACTTTAAGGCAGAAAACGGCAGGGATGGAAGTGGCAATAATTGCTCCGGAAAGAAAGGAGAAAATTTGATTATTGAAGTCCCAGTTGGAACTGTCATTCGAGAAGCAGAAAGTAATCTTGTGATTATTGATATGGCATACGCTGGGCAGCAGGAGATCCTTTTAAAAGGCGGAAAAGGGGGAAAGGGGAATCAACATTATGCTACCTCTACCATGCAGATTCCGCAATATGCCCAGCGAGGACAAGAGGGAAAAGCGCTTTTAGTTAAATTGGAATTGAAGGTTCTAGCGGATGTAGGCCTTCTTGGATATCCTAATGCCGGAAAATCTACTTTTTTATCCCGCATATCAAATGCTAAACCTAAAATTGCAAGCTATCCATTTACAACCATTGCTCCGAATCTTGGCGTTGTGAATCTATCATATGGAAAAACCTTGGTTGTGGCTGATATCCCAGGACTGATTGATGGTGCTGCTGAAGGAGTAGGACTTGGTCATGAATTTCTAAAACATTTGGAGAGAACCCGCGTTTTAATTCATTTAGTGGATACGGCCGGAGTAGATGGCCGAGACCCGGTAGAGGATATAGAAAATATTAATCGAGAGCTCTCGCTTTATAGCCAGGAGCTAGCCTCACTCCCACAGGTCATCGGCGCCAATAAGATGGACTTGCCTGATTCTGAGCTTTATTATGAAGAGCTTCAAAAATATTGCATTCAGCATGGCTATGATTTATTTCCAATTTCGGCTGCAACGGGGAAGGGGATCCAAGAGCTTTTAAATAAAGTAGTCCAGATTAGAGATACAATGGAAGCAGAGCCCGTTGTATTTCCCAGGGAGTTCTTTGTAGAGCAGTCCAGTACTCATGAAGAGGGCGACGGTATTTTGGTCGACTGTACAGAAGCACATGTTTATGAAATAACAGGGGAGCCCATTGAAAAAATGCTCGGCTATACTAACTTAGAATCAGAAAAGGGATTTGATTTCTTTCAAAAATTTATGCGTGAACGAGGGATTATTGCTAGGTTAGAGGAATTAGGAATAGAAGAAGGAGATACCGTTCAGGTGGGCGGTATTGCTTTTGAATATTATCGTTAAATAAGGAGCTGACTATGATTACAAGCAAACAAAGAGCCTATTTAAGAAAATTGGTGCATGATATGGAGCCTATTTTTCAAGTAGGCAAATCTGGAATTACTCCAGAGCTGGTGCAGGCAATTGATGAAGCATTAGAAGCCAGGGAGCTCATTAAAGTAACCGTTCTAAAAAATTGCGAAGAGGACGTGCGTTCTATTTGTGAAAAGGTAACCTCCAGAACACATAGTGATCCTGTTCTTGTGATTGGACACAAATTTTCTATTTATCGTGCTGCGGATAAACCCAAGTTGGAGCTTCCTAAAAAATGATAGAATCTAAAGGGAAGAGCAGACCTAAAATTGCCGTCATGGGCGGCACATTTGATCCAATTCATTATGGACATTTAGTTACGGCTGAAGCAGTCATGTATGAGTACCAAATTGACCGTGTTTTATTTATCCCCAGCGGTCAGCCGCCGCATAAGGCAGGAAAAACAGTTACGGCAGCTGAACATCGTTATTTGATGACGCTGCTTGCAACAGAAACCAATCCTCAATTTTTTTGTTCTCGTATTGAAATTGATCGTCAAGGGTATACCTATACGATTGATACAATTCAAGAACTTAAAAAAATGAATCCAGAAACAGATATCTATTTTATTACAGGCGCGGATGCGTTTTCAGAGATTCTAACATGGAAGGATCCAGAACTGCTTTTATCAAGCTGTCATTTTGTGGCAGCAACCAGGCCCGGATACAGCCGAAAACAGGCAGCTCCTCAAATTGAAGCCATAATGAATCGTCATAAAAATACGCTTCATTATCTGGAAGTACCAGCTCTTACTATTTCTTCCAGTGATATCCGTAAGCGCGTTTCTGAAGGCAGACCTATTAAATATCTTTTGCCAGAGGCAGTAGAAACTTATATTAAAAAACATGGGTTGTATTGTTAAAGAGGAAACTTAATATGACTGATAAGGAATACCAAGAATTAAGAAATGATATTTTAGCATGGCTCTCAAAACGGTTAAAACCCAAACGTATAACTCATACCTTAGGAGTAGAAGAGACAGCAGTAGCTTTAGCGCGTATCTGGGAAAATGATGTATATGAGGCATCTTTGGCAGCATTATTGCATGATAATGCAAAGAATTTAGATACTCAGTTTCTTTATGAAATATGTCAGAAAGAATATCCTTCTTTTTCTCTTTCTTTAGAGTATGCTTCGGTGCTGCATGCCTTTGCCGGCGCCAGCATTGCTGCTAAGCGATACCCGATGCTATCTGAGGACATCATCTATGCTATTTGTTATCATACAACGGCAAGGCCTCATATGTCGCTGCTGGAGAAGATTATCTATGCAGCTGACTTTGCAGAACCAGGCCGTGAATCCATTCCGGGCTTAGAAATCATCAGAGAACGCCTCTTTATCGATTTAGAGGCAGGGATACGGCAAATTCTACAGCAGACAGTCAGTTATGTTAATCTGAAAAAGAAAAAGATACATCCATTAACATTGGATGCATTACAATATTATGAAAATCAATCAAAATCATGAAGTAGAGAGAAAGGAAAAGACAATGGATAAAAAAGAACTTTTAGCTGATCTGGCAATATCTGGAAAAATGGCAAAAGCAGCTTATGAGGCACTGGAGGATAAACAGGGAGAAGATATCAAGGTATTAGATATTCATGAAATCTCTGTTTTAGCAGATTATTTTATCATTGCGCATGGAAATAACCCTAATCATGTAAAGGCTTTAATCGATGCTGTTGAAGATCAATTAGCTGAGCTGGGTTATACAACCAATCACGTTGAGGGATATCATGAAGGCACTTGGGTGCTATTAGATTTTGGCCGCATTATTGTTCATGTATTTCATAAGGAAGCACGTTTATTTTATGACTTAGAACGTATTTGGTCGGATGGAAAAACGATTTCCATTGAAGAATTACCTCGGGCATAAGCGTTTAAGAGAAGTAGATTTCTCTTGATATATCTTTTCGTAAAACGCAAGTTTTACGAAATGTATAAGCTAAAAAAGAATCTCTCTCAATTTGAGAGAGATTCTTTTTTATTTCTTTTCTTTATAATAGCTTTGCGCATGATTACAAGACGGACAGATTCTGGGAGCTTCATATCCTTCGTGAATATAGCCACATATCATACAAATCCATTTTGTTTTTTCTGGGCGTTTAAAAACTTCGTCACGTTCCATGCGTTCTTTTAATTCCAGAAAACGCTGCTCATGAAATTCTTCTACCTTGGCAATGGCCTTATAAGCAGCGGCAACCGTTTGAAAGCCTTCTTTTTCAGCCATATCAGCGGCCTCTTTGTATAAGGCTGCCCATTCCTCATGTTCTCCCTGCGCCGCGCTGAGTAGATTATCCTGCGTATCACCTAACGATACTGGATAATCAGCACCGACTGTGACAGCATCATGATTTAAGCCACCCTCAACTAAAAAATTATAAAAGCGTTTGGCATGTGCCTGTTCATTGGCAGCTGTTTCTTCAAAAATTTCTGCTATTTCCATATAGCCCTCACGGCGTGCGGTATCTGCAAAAAATACATACCGATTGCGTGCCTGTGATTCTCCGGCAAAAGCTTTCATCAAATTATCCGCTGTTTCCGTTCCTTTTAATTGCAGTGTTTGCATTGGTTTCCTCCTAAAAATAAATGAGTATTGATAGCTTATGTTTTTATGGGTAATTTATACATTTTAATAAAAAAACCTTAACTATTCGTTAAATATATGCTACAATAAGCAAATAAGGAGGAACATCCATGAATTATCAACGACTTTTAAGCTATACGCGCAAAGCGATAGATGAATATCAAATGATTGAAGAACATGATCAAATTGCAATTGGTGTATCAGGGGGCAAAGACAGTATCACATTGGCACTTGCCTTAAAAGGACTGCAGCGTTTTTATCCTAAACCGTTTACCATCAAAGCCTATACGGTTGCCCTTGGGTTTCCAGAAATGGATTATGCCCCGCTGGAGGCCTTTATGGCCGATTGGGAGATTCCGTTTGAAGTAATCCAAACGGATATTGCACAGATTGTTTTTGAAGAACGAAAAGAAAAGAATCCTTGCGCGCTGTGCGCGAAAATGAGGAAAGGTGCATTCAATGAGAAGGTTAAAGCAGACGGATGCAATAAAGTAGCTCTTGGCCATCATAAAGAAGATGTCGTAGAAACATTTCTTTTAAGTCTTTTGTATGAAGGACGCTTTCATACGTTTTCACCGGTTACGCATTGGGATCGTATGGGCCTCTACTCTATTCGTCCGCTGATTTATGTGCCGGAGCAGGAAATTGTTTATTTTGCCAATCAGAATCAGCTGCCTGTTATGAAAAATGCTTGTCCTGCAGATGGATATACGAAGCGGGAGGAAGCTAAGCAGCAGCTGCGTTTATGGAATCAAAGGGATCATCATGCGACGAACCGAATTTTTTCGGCAATACAGAATTCCAAGATGAAAGGATGGGGATGAAGATGACCTATCATGAGGAAGAAAAAAAAGAGCTGACAATCAAGCTTAGAAAGCTATTGCTGACACTGCCGGAATTTTGCTACGAGTATTTTAGGGGAATTGAACCGACAACGGCTGAGCGTACGCGGTTGGGCTATGCTCATGATTTGATGATTTTTTTTGAGTTTATGCGGGAGACGTTGCCGTCACTTAAAGAAAAAACAATTCAAGAGATCCAGATCTCTGATTTAAAAAGTATAACCACCACACAGCTTGAGATGTTTTTGGATTACTTGACTTATTATGACAGGGAGGGAGAGGAATTCCAAAATGGAGAAAAGGGAAAGGCAAGGAAGCTGGCGGCCGTAAGAAGCCTTTTTAAATATTTCTATCGTAAACAGCTTCTGCCCTCTAATCCAGCTTCTTTGATCAGCACACCGAAAATACATGATAAAACGATTATTAAATTGGATGTAGATGAAATCGCACGTTTGCTGGATCAGGTAGAATCCGGAGATAAACTGACCAAAAAACAGCAGGCCTATCATAAAGCTACCAAAACCCGTGATCTGGCGATTGTAACGCTGTTATTGGGAACGGGAATCCGTGTCTCCGAGTGCGTGGGGCTGGATGTACAGGATGTAGATTTTAACCATAATGGCATTAAAATTATTCGAAAAGGCGGTAATGAGGCAATCGTCTATTTTGGTGATGAGGTTCGCGAGGCGCTGATCGATTATATCGCCCAGCGAAAAGACATTTTGCCAATGGCCGGGCATGAAAACGCGCTTTTTCTTTCTATGCAAAAACGGCGGCTAACAGTGCGTTCGGTTGAAAATTTAGTGAAAAAATATTCTCAAAGTGTGATTGCCCTCAAACATATTTCCCCCCACAAGCTGCGCAGCTCCTATGGTACGGCTCTATATAATGAAACGGGTGATATTTATTTAGTAGCTGATGTGCTGGGGCATAAGGATGTAAATACAACTCGAAAGCATTATGCTCAGCTAGAAGATGCGAGAAGGCGTTCTGCCGCCAAAGCAGTTCATTTGCGGCGAGAAGATTAGATATGAAATTGTCTGGAAAGAGGTTTTCCCTTTCGTTCACGGGATATCTCTACCAGCCCTAGCTGCGTAAAGCCATGAACCTTTGTTTTGTGCAGATCGAGCTCAGAAAAAGTCTTTTGTAAGATTGCTAAAAGCTGATTTTTATGAGCTATCTCCCGCATATCGATAAAGTCAATCATAATAATACCAGCAAGATTACGCAGCAGAATTTGTTGTACAATATAGGGCACCGCTTGGATGTTAAACTGGGCCACCGCTATTTCCTTATCACGGCCGGCGATTGCCTTTCCGGTGTTTACATCAATTACGGCAAGAGCCTCTGTCTCTTCAACAAAGAGATAGCCGCCATGAGAAAGAAATACTTTCTTCTGCAGTGCCTTGGGAAGCTGAGCGGAGATCTTGTAAAAATCCATCAGCGGCCAATGAGAATCCTGATATAATTGAAAGCAGGATTCTAATTCAGAATGCTGCAATAAGATCTCTTCTTTGATTTGTTTAAATAAAGCAGCATCATCTACTACGATTTTTCCAATCTTTGCGACTGGTAAAGATAAAATTAATTTTCCCACAGAGCTGCCAGCTCGGTATAGCGTATCTCCAATGCGGCTATATTTGGCCTGTTCTGTAATTTTCTGATACAGCTGATACAAACGGAGAGCTTCCTGCTGCAAAGGGAGCTCTTCTTTGCTCTGACTATCCGTTCGTAAAATATATCCTATTTTTCCGCATTGCGGAAAAGAGCTGCCGATATCCTTCAAGCGGGCACGTTCCTTTGGATCGGCAATTTTAGCGGAAACTCCCAGTTTAGAGTTAGCAGGTGTAAGCACAATGTATCGGCCTGTCAGGCTAAGCTGATCGGTGACAACCATCCCCTTCTCTCCCACTGCGTCCTTTTGCAGCTGCACTAGGCATTCCTGACCAGGTTTATAGTTTCTGGCAGTCGTTTGATCTATGGGCATAAAAGCCGGCCGTTTTTCTCCAATATTGAGAAAAACGGCATTGATTCCCGGGACAATTTCTTCAATTTGAGCTAAACGAATATCTCCTAAAATTTCTTCGTTTTCTTGTACATATTCATGATAGGCAATGAGCTGATCCTCCCATAAAATGCCGGCCTGTATTTTTTCTGGAAGCTTTGAAATCATAATCTGATACATGAAGCTCACACCTCACCTGGATTGGATAAACTTTGAAACCCAAATTTAGATTTTTCAAACAGCTCTAATCTGGTAATTTGTTCCGTATACTGATAGCTCTCCTTATGCATGTGCTGATAAAGCGCTTCTACCAATAGCTCCGGCTTTAAGTTTTTTTCGCTGCCGCAGGCGCATAATAAAAGAAGGGTTTGAGCATCCTCCATTTGCCAGTCATAGATCCAGGGCTTGATATCTACCTCAATCTGCTGCTTGCGGCCATGAAGCTTTCCCAATTTAGTCACCAGAATCTGCTCCTGCTTAATCCACTCCTCTATCAGGGCAGGCCAATTTTCGGATGCCTGAAATTGAATACGATACAGAGCAGCCTGTACCTTAGCCATAGCGGAGGGCCCCTGCTCCTCTATGGTACGGCAAGCAAGCACCTGTAACCCTTCTGGCAGCTCTTGATTAAGCAAGCACAGCAAATCTTCGTCGCCCATTTCCTTTTCAAGCTTTAACTCCATGACTTCCTTTTCTCCTACACAGCCAAGAGCAAGCGGACTGGCAAAGCTCATCAGTGGATGCGGATTAAACCCCTGTGAATACGCAAGCGGAATCCCCGCACGCCGTAAAGCGCGCTGCAGCGTTCGCATAAGGTCTAAATGACCAACAAATTTTAATATTCCGCCTTTATAAAATACAAGTTGTTTTTTCATTGGTGATTCTCCTCATAACATACGCCAGTATCAGAAATCTTTCGTATTCCGCAGCCTGCGCAGTTTTCACGGCAATTAGGCGTTACTACACCCTTTAGGCCATTCTGATATTCTCGGTACAGGAATTTTTTATTTACGCCCACATCGATATGGTCCCAAGGAAATACTTCGTCCTCTTTCCGCTCGCGGTAACAATAATAAGAAAGCTCTACGCCGCTTTCTTCAATTGCTGTACGCCAAGCTGCTTCATCAAATAAATCAGACCAACTGTCAAATTTGCATCCATTTTTCCAGGCATGATAAATCAGCGAGCCCGTTCTGCGATCGCCTCGTGCTAATAGCCCCTCTAATGTGCTTAAGAAAGCGTCATGACAGTTATACTGGATTTTTTTATTGTAGATTTGGCTATTTAAGAAATGCTGTTTATCCATATAGGATTCATAATCTGTTTGAGCACACCACTGAAACGGAGTAAAAGGCTTGGGCACGAAGAATGAGGTGCTTACTGTGACACGCAGATCACGCGAACGGTTTTCCTTGGGAATGGCATGCCATTCTGAAACGATTTTACCGGCCAAATTAGCGATCCCCTGAATATCCTCTTCCGTTTCGGTGGGGAGTCCCAGCATAAAATAAAGTTTAACACGATCCCATTTTCCTTCAAAGGCCAGTTTAACGCCAGTTAAGATCTCTTCTTCCGTAATCCCCTTATTGATCACATCTCTCAGTCTTTGGGTGCCGGCTTCCGCCGCAAAAGTCAGACCGCTTTTTTTGCCTTGTGCCAATTCTTCCATCAATTTGAGCGAAAAAGCATCTACGCGTAAAGAAGGAAGCGAGACGTTGATATGAGGATAGCGCTCATGAATTTCCCTTAACAGATCATATAATCCCGGATAATCGTTGGAACTGAGTGAAGTGAGTGAAATTTCATCATATCCGGTAGCCTTTAACGTTTCATCAGCCCACTGCATGATTTTTTCACGGCTGCGCAGCCGTACAGGGCGATAAATCATGCCGGCCTGACAAAAACGGCATCCGTGGATGCAGCCTCTGAAAATCTCCATAACAGCTCTATCATGTACAATTTGAAGATAGGGAATAATAGGTTTGGTTGGATAAGATAGCTCGTCCATTGAAGATACGAGAACCTTGGTGACCTTTTTCGGTGCTTCCGGACAATTGGGCCGAATCGCTGCGATTCTGGGCATATGATCGCACCCTGCTGCAGGTTTATCTTCATAAATGACATCATAAAATGAGGGTACGTACATCCCTGGAATCTGTGCCGCTATTTTTAAAAACTCTCTTCGGCTGCCACCGCTTTTTTTATGAGCAGAATAAGCATTAAAAAGATGCTCGTACTCGACCTCTCCTTCTCCCATATAATACAAATCAATAAAATCGGCTAAGGGTTCTGGATTATAGGCGTTCGGTCCTCCGGCAATGACAAGAGGATCCTCATCTCCCCTCTCCTTGCTATAAAGAGGAATACCAGCCATATCGAGCATATTTAAAATATTGGTATAGGACATTTCATATTGGAGCGTAAATCCAACAAAATCAAATTCCTTTAGAGGCGTATATGTCTCTAAAGAATAAAGTGGAATCTGCTGCGTACGCATTGCTTTTTCCATATCAGGCCAAGGAGCAAAACAGCGTTCGCAATATACGCCTTCATAACGGTTGAGTTCATGATATAATACCTGCAGCCCCAGATGACACATACCTACATCATATACATCTGGAAAGCAAAAACAAAAATGTGTATCAATTTGAGCAAGATCTTTATGAATTGTATTGACTTCTCCGCCAATATAACGAGCAGGCTTTTGAACAGATAATAATAAGGAATCCGGTAATGTAACCCGCAAAATAGTGCCTCCTTTAGATATCGATAAAGTTTAAAATTACCTTGTCCTTTATTATACCTTAGTAGCAGTGAGATTGCAAACGGATTCTGATCTCTGTTATTTAGGGAAAAATAGCTCCTTCAAGGAACCGCTCCATTCCTTAGAAGGCAGTTCTATGGTAGAAGTCAATTCTTTTTTTACAAAGGAATGCAGTTGCTCTGAGGCAGAAGAAGGAAATATATATTGACTTCCCAGAATTAACATGAGAACAAGAATAGCTCCTCCTATTTGAAAAAAGTGACAAAAAGGATATACAGCATGGGAATAAAGCTTAGTTCCTTTCTTTTTAGGAATACGATTTCTATGTAACTCTTCTCTTTTCATGTAAATCTCCCTTTGACAGCTTGGTTATTTTATTATATGCATAGAAATTTTCACTATTCCTTTAGTACGCTATGAAACACGTAAATCATTTAACCAATGAAGGTTTCTAAAAACAAAAAATCGTATCGCTCAGAAAGACTTTGCGATACGATTTTTCTATTTTTAATGGTTTCATGTATAATAAAAGCTTATTTATAAAGTGTACGCCAATCTAAGTCCCCACGATCAAGCGCTAAAATCAATAATTCAGCAGTAGCCAGATTCGTTGCTACCGGTATATTATGTGCATCACAATGCAATACCACATTGGCCAAATTAGGCTCATGTGGCTTACTGGTTTCCGGATCCCGTAAAAAAATGACCATATCAATCGTATCGTTATCTATCTGTGCACAGAGCTGCTGCTCGCCAAAAGAACCGGTTAAGAATTTTTTGATGTGTAAATTAGTCACTTCTTCAATTCGGCGGCCGGTTGTTCCGGTAGCACATAAATCATGCTTTGACAAAATATGATGATATGCTACACAAAAATTCTGCATAAGAGTTTTTTTGTTGTCATGGGCAATGAAACCAATATTCACATTCCATACCTCCTTAATCTAATTTTTTTATTTTCTGCGTTAATACGAAGTACCAATCCAATGCCTATCATATTCGCTGTTAAAGAACTAAGTCCATAGCTAACAAATGGTAACGGCAAACCGGTATTTGGTAAGACTGCAGTGGATACTCCCATATGAATTGCTGACTGAAAGGCAATCATCGTTGCAATACCAATACAAATTAGTTTTCCAAACAAATCTTCTGCGTGGGAAGCGATCCGTAAAATCCTAAGTGCTAAAGAAAGAAACAATAAAATGACAATACTACATCCGACAAAGCCGAGCTCCTCGCCAATAATCCCAAAAATGAAATCTGTCGTTGGCACAGGAACCATACCGCTATTATGAAAAATACCCACACCATATAATGCGCCAGAACCAATAGCCGTCCGTGATTGAATTGTTTGATATGCAGTCGTCAGAGCATACTCTTCCGGATGTAACCAGGCCAAAATACGATCAACTTGGTATTCTCCTAAAAGACGCGGTGTCGGGCTGATCGCATCATAATAAACAACGATAACAAATATAATCATTAGAATGAGACCGGGAATGACATATCGCCATGGCAATTTAGCAGAAAATAAAGTAGCACCTGCAATCGCAAGGATAACCAATGAAGTAGAAAGATCTGGTTCCTTATAAACTAAAAATAAAGGCACTAGAATAATCAAAACTGCGATGAGTATGATACCAAAACGATGAATTCGGTCCTGAAACTTATCAAGAAACCATCCAAGTATCAGCGTCAGTGAAATTTTACATAACTCTGAAGGCTGAATATTAAAATCACCGATAAGCGGTAACCATCTCCTGACATTATCATTTTCATCAGCCCCTGTGCCAAATTGCAAAACGAGAACTAATAAAATCAGAACTATCCCATAGGCAGGGATCGCGATCATCTTTAAAAAAGAGTAATCACATAACATGATCAGCAGGATGGCAATTAAACCTAATACATAGCCAATAAGCTGCTTAATCATCAGACTATCCAGAAAAAAATGCTCGCTATCATATACCCATCCATTTGCGCTGCCAATCATAACGGTACCGAAGAGCACCAGTATGGTAACCAGCAATAAAACCCAACCATCAAAATATTTAAAATTTTCCGTTCGTAACATACAAAGCCTCTTTCTGCTTTTTGTACGCTTTACACAAATAGATAAGGCATTTCATAGCAAGTATATTCAATTTATCATATCTACTGTCTTGTGTCAAGCGCAATTCCATAATAATTTGCGATTACATCCCGAAAAACAGGGATCGCATTAGCCGATCCACCCCCATAGGGAATCACCACCGTTACCGTAATTTGCGGATGATCGTAGGAGGCGTATCCAGTAAATAAAGAATGATCCGGACGATCTTCTAACTCTTGAGCTGTACCCGTCTTTCCGGCTGTGTGCAGACCAGCAGCATCCAGTATGGATAATTCCTGAGCATGTTCATCTGTAACAACGCGACGCATTCCTTGCTGTACAATAGAAAAAATTTCTGAACTGATTTCAGCATCGCTTTCCTTATGAGGTGCGCTCTCAAATATAATTTCTCCTTTTGCAGAATGAATCTCATCTACCAGATATAGATTATAAACAGAGCCACCATTTGCTAAGGTACAGGTATATCGATTGATATTAGCTGCAGAAAATGCATTTGTTCCCTGCCCGATTGCCGAACGGACAGCATCCTGATCAGAGGTTTTGGGAGTCCCCTCCCCTATTTCAATTCCTGTTGGAGTTGCCAATCCTAATTTTTCAGCATACGTAGCTAATTTTTTTAAACCAACCATATCATTAAATTCTGATGCACTATTGGGATCGGAGAGTCTAAAGCCAACATCATAGAAAAAATAATTACAGGAATGATTGAGTGCTTCTATTACATTAAGGGTGCCATGACTTACTGTACTCCAGCAAGTCGGTTGATCTATACTATTTACATTAGGATATCGATAGGCATCATAAATTGTGGTATATGCATCAATATATCCTAGATCTAGTCCCGCAATGGCTGTACACATTTTATATGTGGAACCAATTGCTCTCATCTCATATAACGCCCGAAATGCCAAGGGGCCAGAATTATCCTGCACAATTTGATTATAATAATTCAAATTATTGATAAATAAATTAGGATCATAGGATGGATAGCTCACCATAGCTAATACCTCTCCTGTATTACAATCTGTGAGAACAACAGATCCGCTACAGGGATCCAGATTCAGATGAGCAGGTGTAATTTCATCCTCTTGAATTTTTTTTATCAAACAATCCAAAACGGAAAGCTCACCGCTTAAAACGGCCTCTCTGCTCCCATCTTGATTATGGATCAAACCTTCCTCATACATTAAATATAAAACAGAAGCCTGTGAATAAAGGTTGTTTTCAATCAGATATCGATAGATTCTTTTTTTATATTCTATATTTTGGCGCAAACGTTCCATCTCTGTATCAACGATTGTTTCCAATATTATATCAATGTTGGTTTCCTCTCCTACAGAATATTGAGCCCTGTCTAAATATTCATGCTGCAGGCAATATTCTAAGAATTCACGAATGCTCAGCTGTTCCTGTGCATAGACAGAATAAAAATCACTATCCTTTTGATAGTCATAAGATAAATACCCCTGATCACGCATAGCTTCAATCATTAGGTTATATATATCTTTCAATAGCTCTGGATATTGAGAAAGAGAAAGCTGTGAATTGAGCATTGCATCTTTTAATTGAGATAATTCCCAATCAGATTCCTGCTGATATAAATTTTTTAAGGAAACTGAATATTCTCCAGTGCTGCTTTCGATTTTTGCAATAGAAATAAAATTATTTTCAATAAGCGCACAATATATATCCTCTAAGCTATAGGTTTTTCCTTTTTTAGAAGATTCCCCTGTAATTTTGCTGATCAAAAGCGATTTGATTTGTTGGTACAGAGCATGATACGCTTGTTCCTGCAAATCTCTGTCGATTGTTAAAAAAATACTATTTCCCTGCACAGCAGGAATTAATGTTGTCTCATTGACACGCGTACCAGATTCCCCATCCAGCTCAATTCGAACGCGTCCACTGCTGCCACGAAGCTGTTCTTCATACTGTAATTCAATACCTGTTTTGCCGATGGTGTCATTTTCCGTATATCCCAATTCCTTTTTCTCTTCCAGCTCCTCTTCGTTGATATGTCCGGCATATCCCACAATATGAGCAAATAATTCTCCTTCTGGATACTCTCTTGCATATTCTGTTTTTACAGAAAAACCAATAAAATCACTTCTTCGCTCCATAATAGCGGCTTGTGTTTTCTCCGAAACATTTCGGATCAATAAAATAGGTTTAGTTGGTTCCCAACGACCACAAAAGATGGCATAGCGAATTTGAGCCAGCGTAAACTGTTGTTCAATAGAGGCTGTCTCCGGTAAATGAAAAGTATTTTCTTTTATTTGTTGAAATGCTTCTTCAGCAGTTGTTTTCTTTTGTTCAAAACTTAATTCATCGCGGCTTGTTCCAAAAATCTCTGCTAAAAAATTATATAAAGCTACCTGATTTTGCTCCGAAGAATAAGCAGACAAATAATAAAAACCAACCGATGGATCATACTCAATCGGAAAAGGCTGAGAAAGTGAAATCTGATCCTTGTTCTCTTTTATAATCTCCAAAAGATATAAAATAGACGCATTTAAATTCTCATTATCTGCATCCGGAGTATAGTACAATGAAAGGCTGCTGTTATTTAATGCTAACGGCCTTCCGTATCGATCATAAATGCAGCCCCGGATTCCTTCCAGTTCTTGTTCTTCATAAATATTTTCAGCGGCCATTTTTTTATAATGATCCGCATCTAAAATCTGAATTTGGTACAAACTTGTCCAGATTCCGCCGAAAATAACTAGGACAACTATTGTAATTAAAAATATGCGGTTAGTGATCGCCGCAAGTAATCGCTTCCAAAACGCCTTCAAGCTTTTCTATCCTTTCCGTTTTGTATCCAATGATCTATTTTTTTAGTCCCTTGACTTAACAGTCGTATCATAGGATAAATGGGTACGCTGATTAAAACGGTATAACATAATTCCGGCAAGATCCTATGCAGCATATAGAAACCTAAATGCAAGTCGCCGGTAAAAAAACAGTAAATAAAATATTGAATTAAACCATATAAAAAATCAGCTCCTGCCACAATCACTAACGGCAATATGAAATGTCCCTGATGAAAATCTTTATTAAAATATCCACTTATATGACCTATCATATAGTATATTAAACCATATACACCAAGAACCTTACAAAAAAGGAAATCCTGTAGTAATCCAATCCAAATTCCTAGCCTTCTCCCCCGTTGACTTCCCTGTAGAATTCCCCAAAAGACAATCAGCAGTAAGGATAAATTAGGCGTAATATGAGCAATAGCCAGCTGTCTCACCCATGTGGCTTCTCCTAATAGATTAAGAAAACCGATTATCCCTATAATGAGCATGCTCATGAATTACCATCTCCTGCAATTTCTTTGTGCATATCTTGTTTCCAAATTTCTGTAATTACCAAAACTGTATCAAGCTGATCCAAATTAACAACAGGTTTTACATACGCCAGACTTTCATATCCGGTGCCCAAAGGTTTAATTTCAATTACAGTACCAATTCTAAGTCCTGGGGGATATATATCTCCTAATGAGGAGGTTACAATTTCATCTCCGATTGTAATGTCAATATCATTCGTTACAAATTGAATCATACACAAGTCTTCATCAACCGCTCCTGTATCAGGAGAACTATACCCTCGTGCTCCCTGAACAGCGACCAAATCACCGCCTTTACGATTGATTTGTCCATAAATATAACTGTCTTTATTGACTACTGATACAATTTTTGCATAGTGCCCATAAACTTCACTTACATGCCCAGCTAAGCCATTATCAGCTAAAATCGGCATGTACTTTTCTATTCCATCTTCGCTTCCCTTATCAATGATAAAAGACTCATACCAATTGTTTGGAGAAAGTCCAACAATTTGGGCACCTGTTTTAGGATAATCTTTATAATAGGTATCTAGTGCATATAACTCTTCTAATTCCTGTACACGCCGAGCATCACTTTGCAGGCGCAAATTTTCATTTTGCACCCGCTCTAATTCTTCTTTGAGACGTACATTTTCGTCTTCTAAATTTTTCTTGGTCTGCATATCTTGAAGAATATCCATAACCCAGCTTTCTGCTGCTAAATATCCTTTTTGAATCGGCTCTGCAACCGTATTAAGAGTACTGCGTACTGCTTCAAAACGCTGTCCTAGTAACCAGGTAGCAAGCAATAAGACACCACAAAAGCTTATTCCTATTATTAGTTTCCATTTAGTAGGTAATTTTTTTTTCTTTTTCTTTTTTTCTTCCTGCATTTAACTTAAACCCTTTTAATCTGTTAAACGAGCCGGTACCAAAACATTTTTCAGTCGGTCCAGAGATTCTAGTACGATTCCTGTCCCATTTGCCACACAATCTAAAGGATTTTCTGCAATATTAACAATCATTCCTGTATTTCTTTCAATCATGCGATCAAGTCCTTTGAGCAACGCTCCGCCGCCTGTGAGCATGATCCCTGTATCCAAAATATCTGCTGAAAGCTCTGGCGGGGTCTTTTCTAAAGTAACCTTAATGGCATCAATCATTGTCATAACAGGTTCGTAGATAGCCTCTGCTACTTGAAAATTATTGATCTCAACTGTTCGAGGAAGCCCAGACATTACGTCACGCCCCTTGATACTCATTCTTTCTTCCGGTGTATTTTCATCCACATAAGCAGTGCCAATTGTCATTTTCATCTGCTCGGCAGTTCGTTCTCCGATCATTAAATTATAGGTACGCTTAATATAAGATACAATCGCTTCATCCATTGCATCGCCTGCTACCCTTAAAGACTTGCTTGTCACAATACCACCTAAAGAAATGACAGCAACCTCTGTTGTTCCGCCACCGATATCAACGACCATACTTCCCATCGCATTTTCTACCGGCATACCAGCACCAATAGCGGCGGCCATTGGTTCTTCAATCAAATAGGTTCCTTTTTCACTAGCGCCTGCCTGCAGAGAAACATCAATAATGGCTCTTCGCTCTACTTCCGTAATTCCATAGGGAATACAGATCACCAGATTGGGTTTTTTACCAAACCTCTGATTGACAACCTTTCGAATAAAATATTGCAGCATCGCTTTCGTTGTTGAATAATCAGCAATGACGCCATCCTTCATAGGACGTACTGCAATAATATTCCCTGGTGTACGCCCTATCATCCTTTTGGCTTCATCACCAACGGCGACTACCTCACGCGTATCCGAATTAAGGGCCACCACAGAAGGCTCATTAACGATAATCCCCTCGCCTTTTAAAAAAACTAATGTATTAGCTGTTCCTAGGTCAATTCCTAGGCCTTTTTGTAAAAACATTGCTTACCTCCTCTATTGCTCTTCTCTTTGTGTATTTTCGTGTTCTTTAAAAGAATAATACCGTCCATCTCCCAAAATGATATGATCAATCATTGGAATTTCTAATAATTTTGACGCTTGTCTAAGACGATCCGTTAAAACAATATCATTTAAACTAGGAAGCGGATTGCCGCTTGGATGATTATGGAGCAAAACAAATGCATAAGCGCCTTGCTCCCAAGCCGCTAAAAAAATGCTTCTTGGACTTAGAAGGGATCGCGTCATAGTTCCCACTGAAAGATTTTGATCTCCCAACAGCTCCATTTTGGAGTTAAAATATATCGCTTTGATGACTTCCTGCGTTAGATAGCGCATTTCTTCCATATATAAATCAGCGATTGACTTGGGAGTATCCAAAATGATTCTCTCTAATGCCCTCTGCTTACTTAACCGTCTGGAAAGCTCTGCTAAAGCACGGATTTGGATGGCTTTAACCCGTCCGATTCCTTTATACTGCTGTAGTTTTCGCAGTGATTGATGACAAAGAGCTGTCAAAGGTTCTCTTCCCTGCGCCGGCACAGAAGCAAGCAATCGCGTTGCAAGATCCACAGCCCTTTCACCATTTGAACCAGTTTTTAATACAATGGCTAAAAGCTGTGCATCCGTAAGGGATTCTTCGCCTTTAGCTTCTAAAAGCTCATATGGCTGTTCTGAATACGGCAGCTCCTTCATTGTCATATTTTTTATTTGCATATAAAGCCCTTCTGATCAATTGATCTTCTGATGGCTTATTTTGCAGCAGGGGTGAAAAGTGAAATTCTTTCTCTATATCCTATAATTTCCGAAAAATGAAATCTTATACAATCCGTTTATATTTTTCTATAAATAAGAATGGAAATAAAAATTCCAATGATAGACGCTAAATTAATACTGAATTGAAAGCCAAATGTGAGTTGAATCACACTCAAATTTAAGGTAACTGTTTCAAGCCCAAATGACTTTCCATATGCAAGCCAATAGAAAAAATCATATTGTCCCAGCCAGTTTCCCAAAAATCCGCCTAAAACAATTCCTGCAAAAATAAATAAAAATAACGTGAGCGTACTTTTTCCTTTTACTGACATGCTTTCCTCCTATAAGTCACTAACCCATGTAAGATATTTTACCATGATTTTCAGGGTTTGTATACCGATATAAAAAAATTTACATTTTATCTGTTTAACCAATTTATGCTACTATAAACATACATACGCCACTGTATGCAAGCACCCGCTGAAAAGTTAATAACTTCTCAGCGGGTATTTGTTTCTTTTAATATGCATTTTATTCCGCTAAATGGATAATCTTAACCGGACATTTTTCTGCGCAGGCATGACATCCTGTACACAGAGAAGCATCTATCTGCGGCAGCCCATTTTCCATTTTTATTGCGCCGGCTTCACAAGCCCTCATACAAAGCCCGCATCCAATACAGCCAACCTGACATACCTCTTTTACCTCTTTTCCTCGTTCAGGATTAGAACAAGAAGGTCTAACCGATAATGAAGCAGGAACCATAGAAATCAAATTTTTAGGACATGCTTTTATACAGCTGCCACAAGCCTTGCACTTTTTCTCATCAACCTTCGCTACGCCGTTTACAATCTGAATGGCATCAAAGGAGCAAACTGCAAGACAGCTGCCAAAGCCTAAACAACCATATGCACACAGCTTTGGCCCTCCTCCCGGTATCATAGCGGCCTCATTACAGCTGTGAATGCCATGATACTGGTATCGGTCGCCGGCAACATCCTTATTTCCGCTGCAGCGTATGTAGGCTACCATACGATCTCCTGTTTCTGCTGCAACACCCATAATTTTTCCCATCGCCTCTGCCGTCTTAGCGCCTCCAACCGGACATTTTCCTACAGCCGCTTCTCCTGCTGCTACAGCCTTCGCATAGGCATCACATCCGGCATACCCACAGGCCCCGCAATTGGCGCCCGGGAGCGCGTCTCTCAATTCAGGAAATAGCGGATCTTGCGGTACTGCAAATTTCTTGGAAGCATATCCCAGCAGCAATCCAAAAACAATCCCCAGTATTCCAAGAATAAGTAAAGGAATCAGAACATTCCAAATCATAGTAAGTCCTCCTTAGATCAACCCTTGAAAGCCAAGGAATGCAATCGCCATTAATCCTGCAGAAATAAGTGCAATCGGAAATCCTTCAAAACAGGAAAGAATTTTATTATGTTCCGTTCTTTCGCGGATCCCTGCAAATAATACGATACCCATCATAAATCCTAATCCGCCTGCAAATCCATTTACAACGCTTTCCAGCATATTATAGCCAGATTGCATGTTGAGCACCGCCACTCCCAACACGGCACAATTTGTCGTAATCAGGGGTAAATATACGCCAAGTGACGAATAAAGTGCAGGACTAATTTTTTGAATAACCATTTCCACAAATTGTACCAAAGAAGCGATGACCAAAATAAACGCAATTGTGTATAAGTACTCTTTATGAAGAGGAACCAAAACTAACGTATAAACCAGATAGGAAAATGCAGAGGCCACTGTCATGACAAAAGTAACGGCAAGTCCCATGCCAACTGCAGAATCCAGCTTTTTAGAAACGCCTAAGAAAGGACAAATGCCCATAAAGCGCGACATTACAAAATTATTTACGAAAATAGAGCTGATAAGAATGGTAATGAGTGATGCCATTGTTTATTCCCCCTTTTTCTTTTCGCTTTTCTTGCGAACAGCATTAAAGACCGCAAGCAAAATTCCCAGAGCAAAAAAGGCACCCGGCGCCATAATCATGATGGCGGCTGGTTGATAGGCAGATGGCATCACCTGCAGTCCAAAAAGAGAGCCCGCACCTAAGATCTCACGTACAGCTCCTAAAACTGTCAGCGCTACCGTAAATCCAAGCCCCATTCCTAATCCATCGAGCGCTGAATCTACAGGACCATGTTTAGAAGCATATGCTTCTGCCCGGCCTAAAATAATGCAGTTTACAACAATCAATGGAATAAATAATCCTAAGCTCTGATACAGTGTATCATAAAAAAGTGCCTGCAACAGCAAATCAATAATGGTAACAAAAGAAGCAATTACCACAATAAAAGCAGGAATTCGAATTTTATCAGGAATCGCCTTTCGTAAAAGCGATATAACCAGATTAGCCCCGATCAAAACTACCGTTACGGATAACCCCATACCTAAACCATTTAAGGCTGATGTTGTGGTGGCTAAGGTTGGACACATCCCGAGTACTTGGATAAAAGTAGGGTTTTCAGTGACCAATCCGCGTTTTAAATGCTCACTTATTTTAGCCATCCTACTTCTCTCCCTTCAAATATTCATTATAATAGGCAAAGGCCATGTTGACCCCAGCCGTTACACCATTCGAGGTTTTGGTTGCCCCTGTAATAGCATCAATTTCTGTGTCAGAAGCCGCTCCTGTTTTGGTAACACTCAAATCAGCAGCCGTTGTTTTTTCTTTATATTGCTCTAAAAATTCATCTTCTGCCGCTTTAGCACCAAGGCCCGGCGTTTCTGCATGACTAATAACCTTCACGCCTGTTACCGCTCCGTTTAGATCGATACCAACGGCCATTTCCAAATCATCTCCGGCATATCCTTTAGTCAGAACCTTAATGGCATATCCTTTTTCTGAGCTATACACCTCTAGGATCTCTTCTTCCCATTCTTGTGCGACCTCTACAGAGGTAAGCGTCCCTGCATCCGGCAGCACCTTCTGATAAGCAGCCTGATTCACAGATTCTTTTTTATCGGCAATTAAATCCTTTGTAGATTCATAGACGATGCCCAGCAAAAGCCCCGCTGCTGCACAAACAAATAGGAGAACAAATCCCATTTTTAAAATTGCATTTTTTTTCATGCTGATTTCTCCTCCTTTTTCTTAGCAGCCTTTTTAGAAGAGGTTCCAAACACACGCGGCATCGTAAAACGATCAATTAAAGGTACGCATAAGTTCATCAATAAAATAGAAAAAGAAACGCCCTCTGGATATCCGCCATAAAAACGAATTAAGACAGTTAACAGCCCACAGCCTACTCCCATGATCCATTTTCCAGCCTTATTCATCGGAGAAGTTGTATAGTCAGTTGCCATAAAGAAGGCTCCCAGCATTAAGCCGCCGGTTAAAATCTGATAGATACCATCCTGTCCCAGCAAATAGGAAAGAATCAATACCGTTCCAATATAAGAAACCGGAATAATATAATCGATCACTTTGCGCAGAATTAGATAAATCCCGCCCAGCAAGATTAATACTGTCGACGTCTCTCCCAAGCTTCCGGGAATCACGCCTAAAAAGCAGCTAAGCTTACTAGGAATCTCCCCCGCCTCGCTTTGCATCATGGCTAAAGGCGTAGCAACTGTAACGCCATCAATTTGGAACGTCACCATAGCAGAGGACCATGCTACCAATAAAAAGCAGCGGCCAGCCAGTGCAGGATTCATAAAGTTTTGGCCGATGCCGCCAAAAATCTGCTTGACAATAATAATAGCAAATGCAGAACCGACAATCGGCATCCACCACGGAACACTAGCTGGTAAATTAAATGCCAAAAGCATTCCTGTTACAATAGCACTGCAATCTGAAACCGTTACCTTTTGCTTAGTTACTTTTTGCCAGATATATTCTGAAAGTACAGCAGAGACAACAGATAGAACAATGATAACAAGCGCTCTGATTCCAAAATATAAAGAAGAAAAAATAACGATCGGAATCATAGCAAAAATAACATCGCGCATAATAGAAGCTGTAGAGTGCGATGCTCTTTCATGGGGTGATGTAGATGTATATAAAAGCTGCTCTTCTGCCATTAGTTTTTTCCTCCTTTCACGGCGGCTTGTCTTTTTAAATCAGCAATCGTTTTTCTTCCTAATTTACAGGTTTGCGTTAAATGTCGTTTGGCAGGACAAGCGTAGCTGCAGGATCCGCATTCAATACAATCTGTGCCATGCAGCCGTACAAAACCATCCCAATCTCTTCTCAGCACCAGCTGATTGAGTTCATAGGGCTGCAGATGAATGGGACATGCCTCAATACATTTACCACAGCGAATACATGCACTCTCCTCCGGTAATGCAGCTTCTTCCTCTGACAATAATAAAATACAAGAAGAGGTTTTGATAACCGGAATTTCTAATGTGCTAACCGGCATCCCCATCATCGGACCACCGCAAATCATTTTAGCCGGCTTCTTAATCAAACCTCCGGCTGCATCAACGACTTCTTGAAAACTTGTGCCAATTCGTACTCGAAAATTTCCTGGGTTTTTAACACAATCTCCAGCCACTGTTACGATACGGCGCTGCAACGGACGAGCTTGCGTAACAGCTCTTGATATCGCTACTACAGTATCTACATTTAATACAATGCATCCTACATCGGCAGGCAGGCCTCCGGAAGGAACCTCTCGTCCCGTTACGGCATAAATCAGCTGTTTTTCGCCGCCCTGCGGATATTTGGTTTTTAATGCAACAATATCTATATCTTTTTCATCCTGAATATAGGACTGAAGTGTTTCCATCGCTTTAGGCTTGTTATTTTCAATACCAATACACGCTCTGGCCCCTGGAAATAAAGACAGCGCAATACGAAGTCCATTGACTACACGCCATGAATCCTCCAGCATAACGCGATAATCTGAAGTCAAATATGGCTCGCATTCAGAACCATTCATAATCACATATTCAATCTTTTTATCCGGTGCAGGACTTAATTTGATATGTGTTGGAAACCCGGCTCCTCCCATGCCTACAATGCCTGCCAATTTGATTCTCTCTAAAATCTCTTCTTTTGTAAGCTCTTTATAGCTGCATGGTTTTATCTCTTTTTCTAATGTATGATACTGATGATCGTTTTCAATAATCACGCTCAGAACCTTTGTACCGTTAGGATGCAGCACCGGCTTAACATCCTTTACTGTACCGGATACGCTGGTATATATATAAGCGCCCAGCCCCGTCGGCTCTCCAATGATCTGATCTCTAAGTACGCAGTCTCCCTTTTTTACAATAGGCCTGCAGGGAGCCCCCAGATGCTGCTGCATAGGATAGATCATATCCCCCTGAGGATCCATAAAATCCTGGATCGGCTTATCGCAGGTCTGAAGCTTTTCATCCGGCGGATGAACCCCGCCTTTAAAGGTTTTCAATATCGAAGAGAACTGATTCTTCACTACGCATTTCCTCCTAAACTTTTTCCTGAAAGCTACTATTTCTATTGTAACGGATATTTAAAAATTGTCAATGACTCAATTTTTAAAATATATTGTATATTTTTTCACAAATGCACCATGATAATCAGTAGAAAGGAGGATATACTCATGAGTTCAAAACCTTTTGATATTTTATGTCTGACTTTGACAATTGTAGGCGCAATTGTATGGGGCTTAATCGGTTTTTTCAATTTCAACCTAGTTGACGCCCTCTTTGGTTTTTCCTGGGTTTCGCGTGTGATTTATGCCTTAGTTGGCCTCTCAGGCCTGTATTGCTTAAGCATGTATGGCAAAATCGCCGCTGCTGATGCCTACCACAGATCGTAAATCCTATCACGCCCAACGGCAACCAATGCTTTGGGCGTGATATTTTTATAAAATCTAAAAAATGATTTGAAAATATGCCTTCATAATGCTATAATATCTATAACAAATTTACAAGCCTTATATCTTTATGAAGGCACTCATTAAGGAGGAATTCTTATGATTCAATTAATTGCTGGGCGTGAAGGTGCCGGAAAAACTAAAAGTTTAATTGACATGGCTAATGCTCTTGTAAAAACCAATGATGGACATATTGTGTATGTCGATGCAGACCAGAGTCAGATTTTCCGTTTGGATTACGCAATTCGGCTGGTACAGACAGCTGAATATCCCATGGAAACCAGCAGTGAATTTTTTGGTTTTGTTTGTGGTATCCTTTCTCAGGATTATGATATTAACACCGTTTTCATCGATGGACTGCTGAAAAATGCCAAAATTGAGGCTACACATATGGAAGAGCTGCTCGATAAGGTAAACGATGTTGCCGACAAATACAATATTCATTTCATTATTAGTATGTGCTGCGATGAATCACAGATTCCTGAAAAGTATCAGTCTTGCTTGTTAAAATAAAATTCTATAAAAAAAAGAGAGAGTAAATTCTCTCTTTTTTTATTGCAAAAATACTCCGTTTTCCTCCATATACTTCTTCATTGATGCTGGCAAATCAGCTTCCACCACTCTTCCTTCCATGTATTGAAGATGATCCGGACAGTCTGCAAATACCAATCGTTTGGCAACCAGCATAGGGGCAAAGCAGTTGGCTTTTTGATTATATTTTCCATCCCCCACAATAGGATGTCCCTCATAAGCTAGCTGCGACCGAATTTGATGACTTTTTCCCGTGAGCAGCTGCACCTCTACCAGGCTATAGCGTCCGCATTGCCGCAGCAGCTTTACATAGCTCTCGATCCTTTGATACTCCCCTTGATCCTCCTGATATGGACACAAAATGGCTTTATTATTCTTTTCATCCTTTCGCCATGTATGAATCAGCTGTGTTCTTTGCTGCCACTTTTCAGGGAGTCCCTCTACCAGCGCCCAGTAAAATTTCTGTAAAGTATGTTCCTTGAGCATTTGCGCAATCGCCTGCCCGCTTTCTACATTTTTAGCCAAAATGACAGCTCCCGATGTATTTCGGTCCAGACGATTGCAGACACCAGGCCGATAGGAAGCAGCCCCACCATGTTGCTTTACAATCATTTGTCTGCCGATCTCTGTAAGTGATATATCCTGCGGCTTACTTTTCTGCGACAGCAATCCTGCCGGCTTATCTAAGATCAACAGGTTTTCATCCTCATAAAGCACCGGCACAGCCGGAAAAGAAGGAGGCACTTCTTCTTCTTTTCTCTCTCGATAGCCAAAAGAGCTAAGCTGCTCATTGGTGAAAAACAATCGAACCACATCGTTCTCCTGCAGAATCATCGATAATTCTTTAGGCTTTTTTCCATTCACCTTAATCTTGCGGCTACGCAATGCCTTAAAAAAAAGGCTGCGGGGAGCCTTAGGGAAAATCTTTTCTAAAAAGCGGGCCAACTGACGGCCCGCTTCTTGTTTTTGAATCACAAATTCAATCATTTTTCAGGAATATCCATTTTCTTGGCCAGCTCCGTAGCAGAAGTAACCAAGCCAGCCAACGACTGAATCTCTGACGGAATGATAATTTTTGTCGCCTGACCATCCGCAGCTTTGGCAAATGCTTCGAGGCTTTTCAAAGAAATGACACCGGCATCCGGCGCCGCATTTTTCAGCATAGAAATACCTTCTGCCGTAGCCTGCTGCACCTTGCGGATAGCCTCTGCTTCACCCTCAGCCTCACGGATCTGCGCTTCCTTCTTAGCCTCCGCGTGCAAAATAGCCGCCTGCTTAGAAGCTTCTGCCTCCAGAATCAGAGATTCCTTTTTACCTTCCGCTACCAAAATCTGAGACTGTTTAGTTCCCTCTGCACGCAAAATGGATTCACGCTTTTCACGCTCAGCCTTCATCTGCTTTTCCATTGCCTGCTGAATCTCTGCCGGCGGGATAATATTTTTAACCTCAACGCGGTTTACTTTAATCCCCCATGGATCCGTAGCTTCATCCAGAATGGTGCGCATTCTTGTATTGATAATATCACGAGAGGTAAAGGTTTCATCCAGCTCCAAATCACCGATAATATTACGAAGCGTTGTCGCTGATAAGTTTGCGATAGCCATCATCGGCTTTTCTACGCCATAGGTATATGCTTTGGGATCTGTAATCTGGAAAAAGACAACCGTATCAATTTGAATCGTTGCATTATCCTCTGTGATAACCGGCTGCGGCGGGAAATCCGCCACCTGCTCCTTTAAATTGACTTTACGCGCCACCTTATCTAAGATCGGCACTTTAAAATGAAGCCCTACACCCCATGTCTGCTTATAGGCACCCAGCCTTTCAATAACATATGCATTCGCCTGTGGCACAATCCTAAAGCAGGAAGCTGCCAGCATGATAATCAAAAGAATAATAATACCGCCAATAATATATCCCATTTCTTTTCCTCCTCTTTTATGAACGAACTACAACCTTTACGCCTTCTACGCGTATCACTGTCACAACAGTCCCCACCGGTATGGCTGTTTTACCGTCTTCGACTTTAGCAGACCACACCTGCCCTTCGAGCTTAACCTGTCCTTTGCCTTCCATAGGAAGAATTTCTTCAATGACTTCTCCCATTTTTCCCGGAATCGCATCCACATTGGTCTTTTTCAGGCCCGGCTTTAGGAATTTAACGGCCAACGGCCTTGTTAAAACCAGCATCACAATCGTCACAACAATAAAGCAGACGATCTGCAGCCAAAGGGCGGCTCCTAGGATGCCGGCTACAAGGGCTGCGAGCCCTCCAAATGCAAACCAAATGGAAGTTAATCCAAGCGTCAGCGCCTCTACGACCACACAGATAATCGTCAGCGCCAGCCAAAAGTAGACTATGGTATCGATGCTTGTCACCCCCTCTATATGCTATATCCGTATTATAGCATTTTCCTTTTTAAAGTCAATAATACAGCACATTATGCTTCTAGTATTTTCATGATTTTTTGTTTAATTCTCTGCAGTGCATTATCAATCGATTTAGGCTGCTTTCCCAAATGATCTGCAATCTGAATATAATCCATACCAGACAAAAACAGTGTTAACACATTCTTTTCCATGCTGCTGAGCCGATTTCCAATAGATTGCTTAAGCTGCTGCATTTTTTCTTCATCCATCAAAATTTTCTCTGGATTTAGATCAGAAGGACCCGGCAGGACATCTGCCAGTCTTCTTTCTTTGCCCTCTTTATCCCAAATATGGCTTTCTAATGAGACAGCCTGATTCAGCGGCATATGCTTTAAACGGGAAGAGATGCGTACAGCGGAGATAATCTGTCTTGTGATACACAGCTCTGCAAATTTTTTAAAATTGACATCCTTTTCCGGCCGAAAGTCCATAATCGCTTTATATAAGCCAATCATTCCTTCCTGGATGACATCGTCTCGGTCAGCTCCCATTAGAAAATATGTTCTGGCCTTGCCGCGGACCATCTCCTTATAGCGTTCCATCAGTATATCTGTTGCTTCTAGTATATCTGACATCTGATCTGTCTGATGGATTCGGGCAAGCAGTTCCTCATCCGGAAGTGTATTTCCATTTTCTTTTATCATTTCCCTACCCTGTATTTTCATTAAGACCGCTGCCGCAGCGCTTCAAACAGCAAAATACCGGCCGCTACTGAAGCATTTAAAGAAGTGACCTGCCCTTTCATTGGCAGGCTTACAACAAAGTCACAGCGCTCCTTCACCAAACGGGTAATTCCCTCATGCTCACCGCCAATAATAAGCGCAAGTGGTCCCTTCAAATCTGTCTGATATACGCTCTGCCCGTCCATATCAGCACAGGCAGTCCAAATGCCCTGCTGTTTCAGCTCTTCAATGAGCTTAGCGACGCTTGCTACCTTGGCTACCGGCATATATTCCAGAGCACCGGCGGCTGTTTTGGCCACTGCTTCTGTGAGCCCCACCGCATGATGCCTGGAAATAATCACGCCATGTACGCCGGCGGCTTCCGCACTCCGCAAAATGGCACCCAAATTATGGGGATCCTGAATGCTCTCACAGATTAAAAGAAAAGGGGCCTCGCCTTTTTCCTCCGCTCGTCTTAAAATATCGGCTACCTCAGCATACTGAGAAGCGGCGCACAGCGCAACGACCCCCTGATGATTGCCTTTATCACACAGTGTATCCAGCTTAGCTTTGTCCGTCTCCTGTATTAAAATTCTCTTTTTCTTGGCCAGTCCCGCAATCTGAATCAATGAACCGCTGTGCGGAGGCCTAGACAGATATAGTTTCTCAATCTCTCGGCCGGCTTTGATCGCTTCTAATACGGTATTTCTGCCATAAATAATCGAATCCGTCATTCTTTTCCTCCTGTTTTTTCCCTCTTAAACCGATCTGTCGCCAGCTTCATAAGCGCATATAAACGCTCCTCCTGTTTCGTTACATACAAATACCCCAGCAGCGCTTCAAACCCAGTAGCCCATTTATAATCCACCAGCGTCGTATTTTTAGGCACGGTTAAAGACTTTTGATTTCTTCCGCGTTTAAAGACCTCTGTCTCTTCCTCTGTTAAATCCTCCATAATCAGCTTCATCATTTTCGCCTGAGAAGAAGCCTTAACAAAATGAACCGCTTCCACATGCATCTGTTTAGGTGTCTCCTGCTTGGTAAGCACCAGATGACTGCGGATATACAGGTCATACAGCGTATCGCCTATATATGCCAGTGCCAGCGGCTTGATCTGCTTAATTTCAAGCTGCTGGCCGGCGGCTTCCTGACAAATCAGCTCTAGAATGCCCATGCCTAGTGCTGCACCTTTTTCTTCATATCCGCCCAGGAGGCATGAATTTTAAATCCAGCCTTTTCATAGGCGCTTCTAGCCGGATTATCCTCCGCCGTAAACAGCGTCATATAGCGAGCGCCCGCCCGCTTAAACTCCAGACAAAGCTTATTAAACAGAACACTGGCAGCCCCGCACCCGCGGCACTCTGAATGAATTGCCAGTCCAAGAAAATATCCGCGTCCATAAGCATCCGGCACAATAGGCCCGGCAAAGCCTCCTACTCTTCCGTGATCAGACACAATCAGCATCGGTCTTGGCCCTCCCTCTCGGTTCATTTCTGCGGGGATTTGCCAGTTCCATAAATCATTATTTAAATCATCCACCAGCTCCTGCATTCCATGATGCCGCTTCGCATCATAAAATTCTACAGTATACCCAGCCTTCTCCATTTTTTGCTGATATGGCTTTAGAGCCTCCTCGGGCCATTCATAGTCAGCCAGCTCCAGATGATAGCTGTTTTGATATGAAAAATCACGAAAGCCCATATTCTTAAAAAACAAATGAGCGCCGCTGCCAAGCTGCACGCCTGGCGCATTAGGATGGCGGTGCGCCTGCGTATTCGGTAAAATCCAGGTAATATTAACTGGATTAAAATAGGATACCTCCAGCTCCTGCATAGGGATTTGCCGCTCCTTCGCAAAGCAAAGCATGGCCTGCTGCAGCTTCTCAAGAAGCGCACGGCCTACTCCCTTTCTGCGCTTAGCAGGAATCACCTGAATCATCGTAACAAAAAACTTTTTTACGCCGCTATCAAAAAGCCCTAAAATGAAGCCCTCTTCTTCCGGTGCATAAAAAGAAAAAACCTGATCCTCCGCTTTAGGCGGTACTAAAAACAGGTCACAGAATTCTGCTTCCGTTAAACGCAGATAAAGCTGCTCTCCTCTATCGGTACATGCATTGTATATCTGAACAGCCCTTTGACAATTTTCTTTTGTAATCGGCCTATACGAGTTTTCCATTTTATTCTCCTTTAACTTGACATTTATTCTGATAGAGTGTTTAATAAGACTATCCTAGTATATTACAAATTTTTCAGGAGGTCAACGCATGCTTTATGATATTATGCAGAAAAACGAAAAGCTGGTTATAGGCCTGATGAGCGGAACTTCTGCAGATGGCATAGACGCCGTACTGGTAAAAATCAGCGGCCATGGCATCGAAACAAAGGTAGAGCAGCTCGCTTTTGTCAGCCCTCCCTATACCGAAGAGGTCAGGGAACGCATTTTACAGGTCGCTGCCGGGAACTTTGGCGGAAGTCAGGAGCTTTGCTTAATGAACGTATTGCTTGGCGAATTATTCGCCGATGCCTGTCTCATGCTCTGTGAAAAAGCCGGCATCCAGCCAAGCGATGTCGACTTAATCGGAACTCACGGGCAGACGGTATATCACATTCCTACCGCTCAGCCCTATCTGGGTCATTCCATTACGGCAACCCTTCAGATCGGTGAACCCTCTGTACTCTGCGAACGGCTCGGCATCCTTACCGTATCCGATTTTCGCGTACGCGATGTAGCGGCTGGCGGCTTCGGCGCGCCTCTTGTGCCCTATACTGAGTACATTTTATACAGCGACCCGACGCGCCATGTCGGACTGCAAAACATCGGCGGTATCGGCAATATCACCGTCTTGCCCGCCGGCGGGAAATTAGACGACCTCACTGCCTTTGATACCGGTCCTGGTAATATGCTGATGGACAGCGTTGTAGGTCAGATTACCAATGGACGTCTTCGCTACGATGAGGGCGGTAAAATTGCTGCCAGCGGTCGGGTCAGCGAAGCCCTTCTTGAAAAACTAATGCAGGATCCTTACTTAAAGCAAACCCCTCCTAAAACAACCGGACGTGAATATTACGGGCAGGATTTTGTCCGCAAAATTATGCAGGATGGTCAGGCGCTTTCTCTATGTGATGCTGACATTTTGGCAACCACCACGATGTTTACAGCTGCCTCGATTGCTTACTCCGTAAACCATCACTGCCAGCCGAAACCGCAGCGCTTGATTGTGGGCGGCGGCGGCAGCCTAAATCCCACCTTAATGCAGATGATCGCTTCCTGTCTGCCTCAGGTAGAGGTCATGACCAACGAGGATCTTGGTCTTGACAGCAGCGCAAAAGAGGCCGTAGCCTTTGCCCTGCTTGCTAATGAAACCATCCATAGCCAGTGCAATAACGCCCCGGCAGCTACCGGAGCCAAGCATCCAGTCATTATGGGTAAAATCTGTCAGTAAATACAAAGGAGTATCATTATATGGCATCATCTTTATCTCATGCAGAAGCTTTACTAGAGCAGGGGCTTCGCGATCGGGTCTATTCCGGTGCTGCGCTTGCAATTGGAAATGCAGAGCAGGTATTTGTTTCTCACACAGTCGGGCATGTTTCTTATGAGGAAAACGCCGCCCCCATTACCTCCTCTACTCTTTTTGATATGGCCAGCATCTCTAAAATTCTGGGAACGACCTTCTGCGCATTTCATATGATTGAGGAAGGCCGTCTATGTCTTCAGGATTCGTTAGCGGACTTCTTTTCTGATGTGCCCGAAGATAAACAGGATATTACTATCTATCATCTTATGACGCATACCAGCGGCCTACCGGCTGAGCTCTTTCTCTGGAAGCTCTGCCAGACGCCTGAGCAGGTAGTTTCGGCCATTCTAAATGCGCCACTAGATTTTCCCATCGGAAGCAATATTCAATATAGCTGTATGGGCTATATTCTGCTTGGCAAAATCATGGAAGGCATTACCGGGCGCAGTCTGGATCAGCTGGCTAAGGAATGGACCTTTGATCCTCTCGGTATGCGGGCCACAGGATATCGTCCTGTATCTGCCTGCTCTCCTGATCCTTCCATCGCCTATACGGAAACGATGACGCTATCCGGCCCCGGCCTTCCCGGTGTGGTACATGACGAAAATGCTAGATTCTTAAACGGTATTTCCGGCAACGCCGGTGTTTTCTCTAATTTAGATGATATGATTCTTTTCGCTCAGATGCTTTCTCAAAAAGGAAAACCTCTGATCAGCCGCCGTCTGATGGAACTTGCCTGCCGTAATTATACGCCCGGGCTGGATGAAAACCGCGGCCTTGGATTTCAGCTGAGCGGTCCGGCGCCTACCTTTTTTGGCGATCTCTTTGGAAATGACGGGATTGGACATACTGGATATACCGGTACTTCCCTTGCCGTGGACCCTCACAGCGGCCTATATGTCGTACTGCTGACGAATCGGGTGCATCCTACCCGTGATAATGCAGGGCTGACGCGGCTGCGGCATCAGATTCACAATGCAGCTGTGGCAGAATTTCTTCACTAATTGATATCATAAAAACGGAAGCGTTATCCCCGATCGGTGGTAAACGCTTCCGCTTTTTTAATATTCGACTTCCATTAGCATCAGGCCGCTGGAGGGCGCTGTGAAACCGGCGTTTCTGCGATCCTTTCCTGCCAGCATGGCAGGGACGTCGCTGGGGAGCTTCTCTCCCATGCCAATTTCGATCAATGTGCCAACCATAATACGAACCATATTATATAAAAATCCATTTCCGGTAATCGTAATGCGAATTTCCGGCTCCAGCTCTTCGATATTGATTTCATATATAGTTCTGACCGTTGACTTTTTGAGCCGTTTATTAGAACAAAAGGCTTTAAAATCATGTTCGCCGATCCAATACAGCGCTGCCTCCTTCATTCGGTCTGTATTTAAAGGCTCTGCAAGCTCATACACAAAATTTTTTTCAAACACATTGGAAATGCAGCTATTCCAGATCCGATACTGATAGGTTTTGCGTTTCACATTAAAACGGCTATGGAACCGATCCGGCACTCTTTCCACACGGCTTACCGCAATGTCCTTTGGCAGGTAGCGGTTTAGGTATTCTAAAATTTCCTCGGGATCCATCTCAACGGGCACATGGAAATTCGCAACCTGACCAAAGGCATGGGCACCCGCATCGGTACGTCCTGAGCCAATGACTTCGACCGGAATCGTAAACAAACGCTCTAAAATGGCTTCCAGCTTGCCTTGAATCGTGTTTTCTGTATTCCCTTGTCTCTGCCAGCCATTATATTTCGTCCCTACATACTGAATGGTTAATTTATAATTTGCCATTATAGATTGACCGCTTTCTTAATGCTTCCGGTATAGAAAAACCGGCAAGCCATTTTCCATCACAGGCCGTGACTCTCCCTGAATCAAGGGAAGGGCATACTGAACAAATTCCTGCGTAATGTCACTGCCGTCTTCACTGATCCAGGCTTTGGGAAACAGCTTTTCCTGGTTGCAAACCTGTGACACATCTACTGCCTTGTACTGCATTACATAAGAATCGGCAGCCCTGCGCTCCATTCCAATCATCACGCCGCTTTCTCCCTGAAGCGCCAGACTCACGCCCTCTTCGCCGCAGCGCTGCGCTTCCTCCACATCGGTAAGCGAGGCCTCGATCGCATTAGAGCGCTGCGTAATGTTGAGTTCTACAGAACGAACCTTGACTCCCAGCCGCTGCTTGATTGTATTTTCCAATATTTTTCCACAGCCGGTTAAATTTTTATGGCCGAAAACATCCGTTGCAATTTCCTGTTCATATTCACATATCAGCTTGCCAGACTGATCATGAATTCCCTCTGATACACAGATAATCAGATTCTGTTTCGATTCCAAAAGTGTCTTTACGCGGATAAGCATGTCCTCTAAATCAAAATCAGCTTCCGGCAGATAAATTAACACCGGATTGTCTCCTTCATATTTTCTGGCCAAGACAGAGGCGGCTGTAAGCCATCCAGCAGATCTTCCCATGATTTCAACAATCGTAACCGATTTTGTATGATAAACCTCTGAGTCCAAAACCATTTGCCGTACCATGGAAGCAACAAATTTTGCGGCACTGCCAAAACCAGGCGTATGGTCTGTCATGATGAGATCATTGTCGATTGTTTTAGGAATCCCAATAAAGCGGATATCCGAATGAATTTGCTTAGCATAGCGGGACAGCTTGCTTACTGTATCCATAGAATCATTGCCGCCTATGTACAAAAAATAACCGATATGATAGCGGTTAAGCTGCTCAAAGATCTGCGCATACACGGCATGGCTTAGATCTTCTGGAAGCTTATAGCGGCAGGAACCCAGATAGGCCGCCGGCGTTGTACGCAGCAGCATAGCCTCCTGATCAGAAAGGCAGCTTAAGTCCAGTACCTGATCCTGCAGGAATCCTTCAATTCCATTGACCATTCCTATGACTTTGTGCTGAGCAGCTCTTCCGGCTTTAAGCACACCATATAAACTGCTGTTAATCACTGCGGTAGGCCCACCGGATTGTCCAACCAAAATATTCTTCTTCATTCCCCTTCATTCCTCTCTGCCATTTCGTCTTTAATCATGTGTATTATACGGTATCCACTCTATAAAGTCAATTTATGTTGTTGATAAAGTTTCATAAAACTCTTGACAATCTATGATAACTATACTATAATAATCAAGCATTTGCTTCCATGGCTCAGTAGGTAGAGCGACGCACTCGTAATGCGTAGGTCATCGGTTCGAATCCGATTGGAAGCTTTTTTTATTGTTTATTTTCCATATTTCTTTTTGGTGCCCGTGTGCATAAAAATAGGCTGCTGCTCCAGTAGATCTCTTCTACTTTTGCAACAGCCTTTTGTTCTTATAGAAGCTTCATTATGCGAAGCGTCTCTTCCAGATGCTGCCGGTTTTTTTCTTCCATCGTTGTCAGCGGAAGCCGGCACTCTCCAACCTGCATTCCCAGCATGTTCATCGCTTCTTTTACAGGAATGGGACTGGTCTCGCAGAATAATACCTTAATCAGCGGAAGAAGCTCGATCTGCGTCGCCGCTGCTTTGCTATACTCTCCGCTTAAGCATGCATGCATCATCGAGGATACCTGATTAGGCAGAAGATTGGCTACTACCGAAATAACACCGCTTCCTCCCATACTCATCAAAGGAACCGCTAAGCCATCTTCTCCCGAGTACACCTGTACTTCAGGGCCGCATAGCTGAAAGATCTCGCCTACCTGATTAAAATTGCATTCTTTAACACCAATAATATTATCGCATGCCTCCATCAAAGAAGCTACCGTAGATGGCTCCATATTCATCCCGGTACGTCCCGGCACATTATATAGAATGATCGGCACGGAAACCGCTTTGGCAATGCGCTTATAATGCTCAATCAGACCCTTCTGCGTGGTCTTATTATAATAAGGCGTTACGCTCAAAAGTCCGTCGGCTCCTGCTTCTTCTGCCATACGGCTCAGTTCAGCCCCATGCTTGGTATCATTCGAGCCACATCCGGCAATGACAGGAATTCTATGCCGCACCGTCTCTACCGTATGCCGGATCACATCAATCTGCTCTTCATCCGTCATAACCGAGGCTTCCCCTGTTGTACCCGTGATGATAATCGCATCTGTTCCGCCTTGTATCTGAAATTCTAAAAGCTCATCCAGTTTTTGGAAATCAACACCAGTTTCATTAAATGGAGTGATCAATGCTACGCCGGATCCTTTAAACACCGACTTTGCCATAATAATCCTCATTTCTGCACCGCTTTTGATACATCCATCACTTTGCCTCAAGCGGTACGCAGATGCAAAGCGTCTATCTCCTGACTCTGCTTAGTTAGCTCTTCCTAAATATTCTCCGGTACGCGTATCAATTTTGATCTTGCTTCCGATATTGATGAAAAGGGGCACATTGATCGTGGCACCTGTTTCCAGCGTCGCGGGCTTCATCACGTTGGTAGCAGTATCACCTTTGATACCGGGCTCTGTATGCGTAACCTCCAGCTCTACAAAAAGCGGCGGCTCTACTCCGAATACGTTTCCATTATGAGATAGAATCTTGACAGATTCATTTTCCTTTACAAACCGAAGCGCATCTCCCAGCTGCTCCTGATTGAGGCCGATCTGCTCATAGGTCTCGTTATCCATAAAGTAGAACAGGTCGCCGTCATTATACAGATACTCCATATCTTTGCGGTCGATATGCGCCCGATCCACCTTTTCTGTGGGACGGAAGGTCCGCTCGATGACACCGCCATCAATTATATTTTTTAATTTGGTGCGTACAAACGCCGCTCCTTTTCCCGGTTTTACATGTTGAAATTCAATAATCGTATAGATATTGCCTTCCATCTCGATCGTAACGCCATTTCTAAATTCGCCAGCGCTAAGTACATCTGCCATAGTTCATTCCTCCTAAGAATTCATCTACAAATTGTAAAATACAAAAATACGTCATTTAAGTCTATAGTTTACCTGATTCTTTTCAAATTTTCAACTGTTTTTTTGTAAAAATTCCTTGACCCGTATGAGCCCCTCTCGGTAAGAAGCAAATCCAAGTCCGCTGATCTGGGCAATGCATACCGCCTCCGTCACACTAACATGACGAAAATCCTCGCGCTCCTGAATATCAGACAGATGCACTTCCACCGTAGGAATCTGCACCGATGCGATCGCATCCCGCAGCGCATAGCTATAATGCGTCAAGGCTCCCGGATTGATTACGATTCCATCCACTCCTTCATAATATGCATTCTGCAGCTCATCAATCAGATTGCCCTCATGATTCGACTGCATACAGCGAACCTTTAGGCCCAGCTTTGCTCCCTCCTGCTCCACATAGGAAACAAGCGCTGCATAATTCTGTGTTCCATATACAGCAGGCTCCCGAATTCCCAAAAAGTTTAAATTGGGTCCATTCATGACCAAAACCTTCTTCGGCTCCAAAGAGTCCGCTAGCTTCTGTGCGATTTCTTCTGCGCTCATGTGCTCTGCCTCCTGTCTTTTAGTCGCCGCTCCTTCATAAAATGGCCTGCGGTACGTCATCATCTCTGTGATACGCTTTCTTTTCTCTTCTTCTGTGGCAGCGGTTTCCAAAAGGGGTCTGCTATGATCCTCTCGAAGCCGCTGATAAACCTCTTCCGGGCTTACATCCAGCCAGATAACCTCTGCCTGCTTTTCCTTAAGTAAACGGGCATTTTTCTGCTGCAGTATTGTCCCTCCGCCTAATGCTATAATATGCCCGCTTGTGCACAAAAGTTCCTCCAAAAGCTTATTTTCAATTTCCCTAAAATAGGCTTCTCCGTGCATATTAAAAATCTGTGATACCGACTGTCCCTCTCTGTCTTCAATCTCCTGATCGAGGTCAAGGAAAACACGGCCGCTTTTTTGCGCTAAGAGCTCTCCGACTGTTGTTTTGCCGCATCCCATATATCCAATCAAATAGATATTTTCTTTTCCTCTATTCATTGCTGAGCCTCCGTTTAGCAAGCAGCTGGAACCGGGCATGCATTCGTTTCTTTTCCTTTTCTTTAAAGTTCTTGCCCGTCCAGATCTCATAAGACCGAAGCCCCTGATAAAACAGCATGGAAAGCCCTCCTACTGAAAAACCGCCATATTCCCGCACTTTGCGGCAAAAAGCGGATTCCAGCGGATTAAATACCATATCAGCCGCATACCGAATCTGCCGGTAAAAGGCCTCGTTATACACTGGCAGCGTATCAATATCCGGATACATCCCTGCTGCCGTTGTCTGCAGCACAATCGGAAATGGCTCCTGCAGCAGCTCTTCTGCTGTGATACAGCGCATCCTCATGACTTCCTGCTGATTAAGAGACTGCAGCTTCTCCCGAAAATCCTGCAAAAGTTTTTCCGCTCGCTGCGCCGTTCGGTTATACACCACAACCTCCTTAGCCCCCTGCAGGTAACAAACCGTCAATGCGCTATGCGCTGCCCCGCCAGCCCCTAGGATGAGGACTTTCTGGCCTTTAATAGGAATCCGGTTGATTTTAAGAAGCTGTGTGAATCCATCCACATCTGTATTATATCCCTTATATCCTTTGGGCGACCATTTCAGCGTATTGACCGCCCCAACCAGCCGGGCGCTTTGATCCAGCTCATAGGTGCATGCCATGACCGTCTGCTTATGCGGAATCGTTACATTGATTCCGCGAATTCCCAGTCCCCAGGCTCCCTGCATGGCTGACTGCAGATTTTCCGGCTTAACCTGAAACGGCATATAAGCATACTGATCGCCGCGCGCCTCGATAAAGATCTGATGAATCATCGGAGAAAGCGTATGCGCAATCGGATCGCCAATCACGGCCAGCAGCTGCGTAGAGCCGTCCACCCGCATCACGGCTTTCTTTTCTCGGTAATGCCGGATGCGGCCCTTTAAATTCAGATTGAAATGAGCAATCAGGTGCCGCTCTGGCTCCCGTTTGATTTTCGTCACCCATTCATCCCGCTCTTCTGAAATGGGTTTCACTAAAATACTATAAATTTTCCCTAGATTTCCTGCCCATATATCTGTAAAAAGCTGATCGCCAATGATGGCAATTTGCTTTGATTTTAGCTTCATTTTCCGCCGGATACGGCCAATCCCGGTTGGAAATGGCTTGCGCGCTTTCCAGATCGCCGGCACCGAAAGACGCTCTGCAAAAGACAGCACGCGCTCTTTTTTGCCATTAGAAATAATCCATACCGAAAATCCAACCTCTCGAAGCTGCTTGACCAGCTCCTCTGTGGGCTTATTCGGCAAAGGATCGTCATAGGGAGCCAGCGTATTGTCAATATCAAAAAGCAGTCCGCGGATCCCTTTATTCCATAGCTCATCATAGTCAATATCAAAAATAGATTTTACATATTCCTTTGGCCTGAATATTTCTAGCATATCCGTAAGCCCTCCCGGTTTAGACCATTTTTTCCTGCTTCACTTTTTGATCGATCACATGACGAGATGCCAGCTCGCGCCTAACCTCATCCAGTGTAACACCCTGCTGCAGCATCAGCACCAGCGCATGATAATACAGATCCGCCAGCTCATAGATGAGCTCTGCATTGCCCTCCTGTGATTTAGCGGCAATGATCACCTCTGTACATTCCTCGCCCACCTTTTTCAAAATCTTATCCAGCCCCTTCTGAAAAAGATAGGTCGTATAGGATCCTTCCGGCAGCTGCTCCTTTCTTTGCAGCAGCAGCTCATAGAGCTTCTCCGGTGAAAACGCCTCTTCTTCCCTTTGTTCAATGATCTGTGTAAAGCATGAATCCGTCCCCTGATGACAGGCCGGTCCCTGTTTAATCACTTCGATAAGCAGCGCATCCTGATCACAATCCGCCATAATAGAAACCACCTTTTGCACATGTCCGCTGGTTTCTCCTTTTCGCCATAGCGTATTGCGGCTCCTCGACCAAAAGCAGGTATACCCTTCCTCCTGTGTAATCGCCAGACTTTCCTGATTCATATAGGCTAGGGTCAATACCCTTTTTGTCTCATAATCCTGCACAATGACAGGTATAAGCCCCTGTTCATTCCATTTAAGCTGTTCCGGCTGCATGCTGTTCCTCCTTAATTTGTTTGTCTGACAACAATCTGATTCTGTGCCAGATAAGCCTTAAGCTCCGCAATCTTCACCTCTTGATAATGAAAGATGGAAGCGGCCAGTCCTGCACTGACACTGGGCAGACTTTGAAAAAGCTGTAAAAAATCCTCTTTCTTTCCGGCACCGCCGGAAGCAATAATGGGTACTGCATATTCAGTCAGCTCTGCAAGCATTTTCAAATCAAAGCCTTGCTTCACGCCGTCCATGTCCATGCTGTTGAGCACGATCTCGCCTGCTCCCCGCTCTACGCCCTCTTTGACCCATGCTTTTAGCAGGCGGCCTGTATCTTCGCGGCCTCCCTTGGTAAATACATGAAATTCTCCGTTTACCCGCTTAGCGTCAACGGAAAGCACTACGCATTGGTCGCCGTATTTTTGGGCGGCTTCTTCGATGAGCGCTGGATTTTTCAGCGCTCCTGAATTGACGCTGACCTTGTCAGCTCCGCTTGCGAGAACCCGATCAAAATCCTGCAGGCTCTCAATGCCTCCGCCTACGGTTAGGGGAATAAAGATCTGTTTGGCTACCTCTCTTACCATATCGGTAAAGATCTTGCGCCCTTCTGCCGAGGCCGTAATATCGTAAAATACCAGCTCGTCAGCCCCTGCTTCATTATAAAACGCTGCCATAGCAACAGGATCCTCTACATCACGGATTCCCTCAAACTGTCTTCCTTTTACCACGCGGCCGCTTCTCACATCTAAGCAGGGAATGATCCTTTTGGCTAACATTCTGCCACCTCCAACACCTTTTTTAGGTCCAGCATGCCTTCATAGAGGGCTTTGCCGACGATGGCTCCGGCTATACCGATGTCCTTTAGCTTTTCAATCTCCTCCAGATAGGTGATGCCGCCGGAGGCGATAATGGGAATCGTCAGCTCTTCCTTAAGCTGCTTATACAGTGGCAAATTGGTGCCGCATAGCCCTCCGTCCTTTGCGATATCAGTATAAATGACCGCGCAGACGCCTAGCTTCTCCAATTCTTTGCAAAAGGCTGCTGCCGAAAGCGCGGTTACTTCCTTCCATCCTCGTAGGGCAACCCTGCCTTTCTTGGCATCAACGCCCACTACAATTTGCTGCTGATACCGGTCGACCATCTTTTGCAGAAAGGAAAAATCTTCAGCTGCCGCAGTGCCTAAGATGACCCGGCTGACTCCCGTTTCTAAATAGCGCTGGATGCGCTCCTCGGTGCGAATGCCGCCGCCTACCTCAATCTGCAGCTGACTGCCCTCTACCAGCTGACGAATGGTTTCAAAATGGCTCATACTGCCATCGCGCGCGCCTGCTAAATCTACCAGATGCAGCCGTTTAGCCCCTGCCGCTTCAAAATAAGTCAAAATTTCCTTAGGGTTATCAAAATATACCTTTACGTCTTGATATTGCCCCTGCGTAAGGCGGACGGCCTTTCCGTCCAATAAATCAATTGCCGGCCAAATCTGCATGACGGTATCTCCTTTTCTGCTGAGTATTACAGACGATTTGCCAAAGCAGCAAACTGCTGCAGTAGAGCAAGCCCCTCTTTTCCGCTTTTTTCCGGATGAAACTGCATTCCATAAATCAATCCTTTTCCTACAACCGCCGGAATCGATAGGCCTTCATATTCTGCATCGGCCAGCAAGACAGAGCCGCATTCACAGGCATAATAAGAATGCACAAAATAAACGCTGGAATGCGCTGACAACGGGGAAAGGATCGGATCCTGCTTCACCTTCCGAAGCTGATTCCACCCCATGTGAGGAACCAAAGCCTTAGGGTTTGGTATAGCCTGCCGGAGCGCATGAATGGTACCAGGCAAAAGACCAAGGCCTGCATGTTCCCCATATTCATAGCTTTTTTCAAATAAAAGCTGCATCCCCAGGCAGATTCCAAGCAGCGGCTTTCCCTTCTGTGCCTGCCGGATGACGAGTTCCCCGAGCTTAGATTCCTTCAGCTTTTGAGCTGCATCCCCAAACGCACCGACGCCAGGCAAAATGATGCCGTCTGCCGCTTCTATCGTGGCAGGATCTTTTGTCAGCTGACTCTCAATATGCAGATGTGCCAATGAGGCTGTGAGCGAAAATATATTGCCAACTCCATAATCAATCACGGCAATCATAGTAGGCAGCTTCCTCCTTTTATATCAAAATGCCCTTTGTAGAGGGGATCTCATCCTTGGCCAGCGGATCCTTTGCGCAGGCCTGCTGCAAAGCCTTCCCAAATGTTTTAAAAAGGCATTCCAAAATATGATGCGTATTTTCTCCGGCAAGCTGTTTAATATGAAGCGTCGCGCCCGCATGGCGGGAAAAACCCAGAAAAAACTCTTTGGCAAGCTCCGTATCAAAATTCCCTACCTTCTGCGCATTTAAAGCTATATCATAGTTTAGATAGCTGCGTCCGCACAGGTCAAGCCCAACCAGCAAAAATGCGTCATCCATCGGTAAGGCAGCGCTCCCATAGCGCTGAATGCCCCGCATATCGCCCAGCGCCTTAGCAAGCGCCTGGCCGAATACAATGCCAATATCCTCCACCGAATGATGTGCATCTACTTCCAGATCGCCCTGACATTGAACGCTCAAATTAAAACGGCTCTGCTTTGTCATAGCTGTCAGCATGTGATCTAAAAAACCAATGCCTGTTTGTGCCTGGCAGATACCGCTGCCCTCTACCTGTAACCGCAGCTCAATTTGTGTCTCATTTGTTTTTCTTGTAATCAATGCTTCTCTCAATTTAGGAGTACCTCAAATAATTTTCGTTTAAATTGTTCCATTTCATTCTTGGTGCCAATCGTAACCCGAATGTAGTCCTCAATCAGCGGCTGATTAAAATGACGTACTAAAATTCCTTTTTCTCTAAGGCGCTGATACAGCTGATGTCCAGTAAACTCCGGGCACCGGAGCCACAAAAAGTTTGCCTTTGAATCCGTGACCTCGATAGCATGCTGACGAAGCTCTGCGATAAGCTGATCTCTCGTCTCCCTAATCTGCGTGCATGTCCACTGAAAGTATTCCTCATCTAGTACAGCCATGGCACCAGCCTTTAAGGTAAAACGGGAAATGGTATAAGAATTAAAGGAATTTTTTATCCGCTCCAGCGCTTCAATCAGATGGGCCTGCCCCATGGCAAAGCCTAACCGTGCGCCGGCAAGCGCCCTGGATTTAGAAAAGGTTTGAATAACCAGCAAATTAGGATATTGATGAATATAAGGGACCATGGACTGCGCCCCAAAGTCCACATACGCTTCATCTACAATCAAAAGCCGCTGCGGATGACGCGTTAAAAATTCAACCATGTCCTGCACAGGGATCGCAAGCCCTGTCGGCGCATTGGGATTGGCGATAATAACCGGCCCCTCCAGAGCATCATAATCCTTTAAGTTTAGTTCAAATTTTTCTCTGAGTGGAACAATATGTTCTTGCAGCTTAAATAGCCGCGCATACACGGGATAAAAGCTATAGCTGATATTGGGATGCGCTATTTCCTTATCCATAAGTGCCATAAAGGTAAATGCCAGGATTTCATCACTGCCATTGCCTACAAACACTTCATTTACATCCAGCTGGGCGCGCGCTGCCAGAATTGAACGCAGATTCTCTGCGGTAGGGTCCGGATATAGCCTTAAATTTTCCGCTGCAAAATCTAGCTGATTGAGCCATGGCGTTGGTGGATAAGGACATTCATTGGTATTTAATTTGATATATTGCTGATCCTGCGGCTGTTCGCCTGGCGTATAAGGCAGAGCCTGCTCTGCCATCGGACTCCAAAAGAGATGCATCACCGCGCCTCCCCGCGGATCTCCGCTGCTCTGGCATGTGCTTCTAAGCCTTCTGCTCTGGCGAGCTTAGCAATTTTATCACTCACTGTCAAAAGTGATTCTTTTGTATAATACGTGATCTGTGATTTTTTAATAAAATCATCCACAGAAAGCGGCGATGCAAATTTAGCAGTACCGCTGGTTGGCAGCGTATGGTTAGGGCCTGCCCAATAATCTCCAAGAGATTCTGGCGCATAAGCGCCTAAGAAAACAGAGCCTGCATTTTTTACCTGACTCAGCAAATCAAACGGATGCCGCGTATAGATCTCTAAATGTTCTGGCGCGATTTCATTCGCCACCTCCATAGCCTGCGCCAAGGATGTCACATGAAAAATCCGGCCGTACTCCTGTAATGAGGCCTCTGCAATCTCTCTCCTCGGCAGCTCCTTCAGCTGTCTTTGCAGTTCCTTTTCTGTTTTTTCTGCTATCTCCAAACTATCCGTGACTAAAATAGCACAGGCAAGCTTATCGTGCTCTGCCTGCGATAACAGATCTGCTGCCAAATGAGACGGATCTGCCGAATCATCTGCTACAATCAAAATCTCGCTAGGTCCGGCGATCATGTCAATATCCACTTGTCCAAACACCATTTTCTTGGCCATAGCCACATAAATATTTCCGGGACCAACAATTTTATATACCTTAGGAATTGATTCTGTTCCATAGCTAAGGGCAGCGATCGCCTGGGCGCCTCCAACCCTAAATACTTTGTCTACACCGGCGACATAAGCAGCTGCCAAAATCATATCTGCAATCTCTCCCGTTTGGCTGGGAGGCGACACCAAAATCAGCTCCTCCACGCCAGCCAGCTTGGCCGGCACTGCATTCATAAGAACCGTAGACGGATAGGCCGCTGTTCCTCCCGGCACATAAATGCCTACCTTTTCAATTGGATTGATCAATTGCCCAAGCACGATTCCCTGCTGCTCATGTATCATAAAATCATGCTTTAACTGCTTTTCATGGTAGCGCCGGATTTGGTCGCAGGCTTCCTGCAAAATCACTTGCAATTCTTTTGAAATTCTGTCAAAGGCAGCCCGTATTTCCTCTTTACTGACTTCAAGCTGCGGCGTATCCGCATGGTCAAACTTTTGGTTATATCGCTTTACCGCCGCATCCCCGTTTTTTTCTACATCTGCTAAAATGTCCTTTACAGCCGCATTGACCTCGTCATATGCAAACTGACTTCTCATTGGAATCTGATCCTGCCATTTTTCTTTCCTAAGCTCTGTGACTGCAATCATGCGCATTCTATCTCCTTTAATCGATTCACAACCTCATCGATTCTGTCTTGCTTAAATCGATAGCTTGCTTTATTAACAATAACTCTTGCTGATATGGGCATAAAGCGGTCGATGACCGCCAAATGATTCTCTTTTAGCGTCGTTCCTGTTTCTACAATATCTACAATGACATCCGAAAGCCCCAGCACCGGCGCCAGTTCAATGGAACCATTCAGATGAATAAGCTCTATATCCCGTCCTTGTCTGGCATAATGCTTTCTCGCAATATTTTCAAATTTAGTGGCCACCCGAAGCTTTCGGCTGAAATCCTCTTGATAATCCTCTTTGGCAGCAACAGCCATATGACAGCGCCCAAACCCTAAATCAAGCATTTCGTATACATCTGCTTCTTTTTCTACCAGGATATCTTTACCGGCGACTCCTAAATCGGCAGCGCCCTTTTCTACATAAACAGCCACATCAACAGGTTTAACCAGCAAAAACCTCAGTCCTGCCTGTGTATCCTCCAGCACTAGCTTACGTCCAATATCCTCCATAGCGCTGCACGCATATCCGGCTCTTTTTAAAAGCGCATACACCTGCTCACCCAATCGGCCCTTAGGAAGTGCAATGGTCAGCATATGGTCTCCTCCTTCCTTTTCCAAACAGGCTCTAGCGCCTCCAGATCAATCGCAAATCCAATGGCGCCACATCTTTTTTGAGCGGAAGGCAAAAAGCGTTTAGCTAAATGATCATAGCGTCCGCCGGAAAGTACATAGCTGCTGCACCCTTGCAAAAAGCCTTGAAAGACCAGCCCGTTATAATAGCTTAACGGATTCACTAAAGAGAAGTCCAATATAACCTTTTGCCCCGGAAGCTCAGAAAGCTGAGAAACTTGAGCACATACCTCCTCTGCAGCGCTTTGAAGCTCTTGACCCAGCTGCTCTTTTTTTATGATTTCTAAGACCTTTTCCGGCCTGCCGGTCAGCACTGGCGCAGCCGTAAGCTTTTTTTGCTCCTGAAGCGGACATCCTGCTCCTTCTAAAAATGTTTTCAGATCATGCCTGTTTTTCTGCGCAATATAGAGCAGGATTTGATCTCTGATCTCAGAGCTTTGCTTGATATACCATTCATTATTAAGTAAAAATCCCATATGGGACAGTACCAAAACCGTACGATCTCCTAAACAAGCCAGCGCCTGCTGTGCCAGAGCCAGCACCTCGCTGCCATCACTAGCCGCTTCCTTTTCAATCGCCTCTGCTCCGAACTGGGCATGCGCTTCATATTGATGTGTATCGGAGGATAACCGAAATACATTTTCTTTATAATAAACCTTATAAACCGGATCCGGCTGATAAGCCGCCTGTTTCATAACCGAAAGTGTGACATCGGGACGAAGCGCATATAACTTTCCATAGGGGTCTGTGAAGGTAAGCATTTTATCGCCCTCTAAAAAGGCCCTGTTTTGATCAAATAGTTCATATTCATCAAATTGTCCCAAGCGGCATCTTTTATAGCCTGCCCGCCGAAATAAGCTGATCAGCTCTATTTCCTTGCGTTCCTGAGCGCTTAGACTGAGCATCGTATCCACCCCTTTCTCCCTGCCCATATAGCATTTCTTAATCACCATTCAATTTGCTCTATCGGCACAGGTTTTGGATTCATTTGCATCTGACTGACTTGTCCGTTCTTAATATGAATCACGCGATCCGCCATAGCCGTCAGCGCCTGATTATGCGTAATCACAATGACGGTTTTCCCGGTTTCTCTGCAACACCCCTGCAGTAACTTTAAAATCGTCTTTCCCGTATGATAATCCAAAGCCCCTGTCGGTTCATCGCATAATAAAACCTTGGGATTTTTAGCAATCGCTCTCGCAATCGCTACGCGCTGCTGTTCGCCGCCAGACAGCTGGGCCGGAAAATTGTCCATCCGATCCTCCAGTCCTACTGCGCTTAACGCCTCCTTAGGATCCAGCGGATCCCTGCAAATCTCGGAGGCCAGCTCTACATTTTCCAGGGCCGTTAGATTTTGTACCAAATTATAAAACTGAAAAACAAATCCTACATCATATCGGCGGTAATTGGTCAGCTCCTTTTCATTCAGCTCTCCGATTGATATGCCGTCCAGCAGGATTTTGCCTTCATCACATGAATCCATTCCGCCAAGCATATTCAGCACCGTCGTTTTTCCAGCTCCGCTGGGACCGACAATAACACAAAACTCTCCCTGACCAATCTGAAAGGAAATATGATCAGCCGCAGCAATTTTATGTTCACCCATCTGATAATATTTACACACATTTTGAAATTCAATAAACGCTGTCATTTTCCTTATACTCGGTTTATCCGCAGCCGAGTCCGTCCCTCCTTTACCGATGATAATTATGCCCATTATAAGTTGACCATTTCAAGCCGTCAAGCAAAAATTCGCGCTTTATAAATATTTTAACTGTACCGCGGCCGGTTCCCTCGTACAGATGGTTAATACATAGCCCTTCTCCAGCCATACTTCTTGGAATGCAGCCGAAACAGTAAAGACGGAAAACTCTCTAAAATGTGCGTCGATGCCGGCCCCCGTAAGCTTTACATAGCTTTCTTTTCTCGTCCATATACGGTAAAAATCATCAAATCCTGATTTTTCCAATTCATTTACCTCTTGCGGATGAAAAAAACGCCGTGCCAGCGCCTCATAGCGAACTGCCCGCATTTCCTGCACATCAACGCCAATCTCGTCATAAGCCAGTGCGAGGACCCACCATCGACCGCTATGGCTAATCGAAAGCTTTAAAGGAATCCCCTCAAAAAAGGGCTTGCCTCGCTTAGTTCTGCCAATTTTATATTCCGCCGGCGGAAAATCAGGCGCAAAATCCTGTACGGCCAAGGAAAGCCGCTCCCCGACCAAGCGCACGTCTGTAATCGAAAATACATATAAGCCTGCATCTACCATAGCCGATTTTCCTTTCTGCATTGATAATTATTCAATTTTAGCATGAATCCAAGGTTTTTACCAGCAAAATTTACTTTTGCCTTTTAAGACTCAGTAACAAGAAAAAGCTGCTAAACATATGTTAAGAAAGAGAAGAAACATGATGGTATGTTTTTTCAAATCAATATGGTTTTAGGAGGGAATTGCCATGGCAATTTGTGCAAATCAAGGGCGCATGTATATGGGAACTGCCCGGCAGTGTATGGAAGCCAGAGATTGCTGTCAGACAGCAGTGCAGCCATCTCCTGCTCCTGTGCGGATGCAGAGAAGACAAGGCACCTGCAGCTGCGTCCGGGAAGCAGATCGACAGACGATCCGCACTGCAGAAAGACGAATCTTTACCTGTCCGGAGGATGGCTGCGAACCGCAAAGCCTATGCGCCGGTCTTCCGCTGGCTGCTGCTTATGTAAATCCCCAGCCCTATACCGGTCTGGTGGATCCTGATACGGCTTTAAACAGAGGAAGCGCTTTTAATAATTTATATGATCCCTGGAATCCTGGGCGTCATTGTTAAGAAGGGGGGCATATATTATGATGAATCGCGAGTGTCAGAGAGACGGAGGCTGTATGGCCTGCAGAAATACCCAAAGAGATCGTGAATCGCTCTTATGGGAAATTCATAAGACTGACTTTCTCATTAACGATCTTCAGCTATATTTGGATAATCATCCGGATTGTGAAGCTGCTTTGGAGGATTTCAATCGATTAAGCGACCTGAGTATGGAATTGAAAGAAGAATTTCATCACCTTTATGGTCCTATTATCAATAATGGCTATCAGACCAGTGAACTTCCCTGGCAATGGACGAATGATCCCTGGCCTTGGCAGCGCTGCTTCATGAGCGGACAATAAAGGAGGAAGCAATTATGTGGTATTATGAAAAAAAATTACAGTATCCTGTCAATATTAAACGCTGTGACCTGAGAATGGCTAAGGTTTTAGCGGCACAGCTCGGCGGCCCCGACGGAGAACTGGCAGCTAGTCTGCGCTATATGAGCCAGCGCTATATCATGCCGACCGGAAAAACGAAGGGACTGTTGACTGATATTTCAACAGAAGAGCTCGCCCATGTTGAAATGATCTCCGCTATGATGTTTCAGCTAATGGAGGGAGCTACGCCGGCGCAGCTTCAGGAAGCGGGTCTTGCCGGATATTACACGCAGCATGGCCGCAGTGTTTTTCCGGCAGACGCCAATGGGGTGCCTTTTACCTCCGCCTATTTCCAGTCTATGGAAGATCCGATCACAAACCTGCATGAGGATATGGCTGCAGAACAAAAAGCCAGAACCACGTATGAGAATCTGATGAGCCAAACGGATGATCCGGATATTCTGGAGCCACTTCGCTTTTTACGTCAGCGTGAAGTGATTCATTTCCAACGCTTCGGCGAAGCATTAGATGATATTCACTTTTTAAATGGAATGAAAAAGATTCATTAAAATCAAATGCTGTCAGCGCAGGCTTCCTCAAGAGGTCTGCGCTGATTTTTATTTTATACTCTCCGATATTTTAAAACTATTTTAAAATATCGCTAAAATCACTTGAAATTTATTATGCAGTGTGTTATAGTATAGTCAATATGTGAATGAAAGCATTGTGCATTCCTTTGAATTTCTGAGGAAATGCATCCTTTCTTTCCATCTATACTGAGGAGGTTTTTCCTATGTACAATTATCCTATCGGTGTCATTCTGGATTCTTTCCGTACTGACATCCCCACTGCGCTGGATAAGGCCGTTAAAGTAGGTGCTCAAGGCTTGCAGGTATATGCAACTACCGGAGAAATGAGCCCTGAAAATCTGGTCGGCGCAAAAAGAAAAGAATTTAAGGATATGGTTGCTTCTCACGGTTTGGAGATTTCTGCCCTTTGTGGAGATTTGGGCGAAGGTTTTTCCAACCCTAAGAAGAATCCTGAATTAATTGAGAAATCCAAACGTATTTTGGATTTGGCTGTTGAACTGGGAACCAACGTCGTTACCACTCATATCGGCGTCGTTCCTACTGACCCTCGCCATCCTCGCTATGCTATCATGCAGGACGCTTGTGGTCAGCTGGCTGAGTATGCAGATTCTTTAAACGCTCACTTTGCGATTGAAACCGGCCCTGAGGAAGCTATGGTTTTACGTTGCTTCTTAGATGGTCTTCACAGCACCGGTGTAGCTGTTAACCTGGATCCTGCTAACTTTGTTATGGTAACCGGCGATGATCCGGTAAGAGCCGTTTATACTTTGCGTGAATACATTGTTCACACACATGCTAAGGACGGCGTTCGCTTCTACTATGAGGATCCGATCGTAGTATACAGTGGTCATTCCGCTGAAGACGTAATCGTTACCTCTGCTGCTTTCGAAGAGAAAGCACTTGGTGAGGGTGCTGTCGATTATGATCGGTATCTGGCTGCTCTGGAGGATATTGGATACAAAGGATATCTGACCATCGAGCGTGAAGTGGGCGATGATCCTGAAGCTGACATCGCGAAAGCTGTTGCTTTCTTAAAAAGCAAGTTTTAATAAACTTAATTAAAAAAGGAGACGTTTACAATGGACAAGATTAAAGTTGCGATTGTTGGTACCGGTACTATTTCCAACGAGCACATCCGCGCTTACCAGAACAACCCCAATGTAGAGCTGTATGCTTTCTGTGATCTGGATGAAGCTAAGGTAAAAAGAATGGCTGAACAATATGGTGTTAGCCGTACTTACACCGATGAAGAGACCATGCTTAAGGAGCTGCCTGAAATTGATGCAGTCAGCATCTGCGTATGGAACAGCAACCATATGCCCTGTACCGTTATGGCTTTGAATTATGGTAAAAATGTTCTTTGCGAGAAGCCGATGGCTACCTCTGCTGAAGAAGCTCGTATCATGAAGGCTGCTGCTGACAAGGCTGGCAAGCTTTTGATGATTGGTTTTGTACGTCGTTATGGTAATGATACCGCTATTTTCAAGGATTTCCAGGAGCAGGATTACTTTGGTGAGATCTACTGGGCTAAAGCACAGTATATTCGCCGCAATGGTAACCCCGGCGGCTGGTTTGGCGAAAAGGCTAAATCTGGTGGCGGTCCTCTGATCGATCTTGGCGTTCATGTTATCGACTTAACTCGTTACATGATCGGCAATCCGAAGCCTGTATCTGTATACGGTGCTACCTTCCAGAAATTATTTGATCGTCGTAACCTGAAGACTCCCAAAGGATATGTATCTTCTTCTCACACCGATCATGACATCTGCGATGTAGAGGATGCTGCTACAGCTATGATCCGCTACGACAATGGCGCTGTTGTACAGGTTGAGGTTTCCTTCTCCCTGAATGTTGAGAAAGAAAGCGGCGTTATCGAACTGTTCGGTACCAAGGGCGGTGCTAAGATTGATCCTGAGCTGAAACTGATGAGCGAAGCTAACGGATACATGACCGACACCACTCTGAAGGCTCGCACCGCTATGAACATGGGCGTTATTTTCCAGAACGAGATCAATCACTTTGTTGATTGCGTTCAGAATGGTACTCAGTGCAAATCTCCTGCTGAAGACGGTATTACCTTAATGGAAATTTTGGATGCCATCTTCGAGTCTGCTCGCACTGGTCATGAGGTTTTAATCAATCAATAATTGTTTTTCAGTACCTTCTGAAATTCATTAAAGATCGCTTGGCAAAGGCAGCTGCATCATGCAGCCTGCCTTTGCCTTATCTTGTATATTACGGAGGATATCTATTATGATGAAAACAGCTGTCAGCTCCTATAGCTTTATGCAGGCGCTTAGAAACGGAAGCCTAACGCTTATGGAGTGTATTGGCAAGGCCAAGGAAATTGGCTTTGATGCCATTGAATTTGTTGATTTTACTATGACCTCTACCCTTCCCGAAGGCATGACCCTGCTGGAATATGCCAAGTCTTTAAAAGCAGAATGTGATCGTGTTGGCCTGACGATTACTAACTATACTTGCTCTGCTGATTTTCAAAATAACGAAGTCGCTGCTGAGGTAGAGCGAATGAAGGGTCAGATTGACATCGCAGAGGCCATGGGTGCTATTGGCTGCCGTCATGATGCCTGCTGGGGCGCTAAAGACGGTAAACCGTATCAAAGCTTTGATTCTTTGATTCCCCGTCTGGCCGACGGTATCCGTCAGGTTACAGAGTATGCTGCGACCAAAGGCATTAAAACCATGATTGAAAACCATGGATTCTTTGCTCAGGATGCACTTCGTGTTGAAAAACTGATCAATGCTGTTAACCATCCGAATTTCGGCTGGCTCGTTGACATGGGCAACTTCACCTGTGCGGATGAGAATCCGGCAATTTCTGTCGGCATTGCCGCACCCTATGCCTTTAATGTGCATGCCAAAGATTTTATCATTAAACCGGCGGATGGTCCCAACCCGGGCAAATTCTTTATGCAGTCCAGAAATGGAAACTATCTGCGCGGTACGATTGTCGGACAGGGAAATGTACCGGTCAAGCACTGTCTGATTGCCCTTAAAAAAGCTGGGTATGACGGATATGTTGCCATCGAGTTTGAGGGTATGGAGGATTGCCTTCTTGCTCTGGAAGCCGGTCATGAAAACTTAAAACGCTATATCGAGGAGATTGCCTAATCTTTCTCCTATTAGGGCGCAGCCGTCTGGCCGCGCCCTTCTCTATTCTCATACACTATTTTACATTTAATTTGGAGGCTTTATCAATATGAAAACAGCCGTTAGTGTATACAGCTTTCATCAGGCAATCAAAGCAGGGCGCCTTACTGTCATGCAGTGCATTGCAAAAGCTAAGGAGATGGGCTTCGATGGATTTGAATTTGTAGATTTTGCTACCGCCCTCCCTGCTGAAACTTCCTACGTCAGCCGCGAGGAGTATGCTGCCGCTTTGCACGCAGAATGTGAGGCACAAGGCATTGCGGTCACTAATTATGCATTCGGCGCTGATTTTCAATCGCGTGATCTAAAAGAAGAGCTTGCAAGAGTTAAAAAAGAAATTGATATTGCAGAAATCCTAGGCGCTCCTATCATTCGCCATGATGTAGCCTATGGCAGCCATAACGGCCAATATGAAAGCTTTGATTCTATTCTTCCCCGCTTAGCAGGTGCAATTCGTGAGCTTACCGAATATGCTGCCGGCAAAGGAATTAAAACCACCGTAGAAAATCATGGAATCTTTGTTCAGGACGCACTCCGCGTTGAAAAGCTCATTAATGCTGTTCGCCATCCCAACTTTGGCTGGCTCGTTGATATGGGCAACTTTACCTGTGCAGATGAGAATCCGGCGGTCTCTGTTGGCATTGCCGCTCCTTACGCTTTTAATGTACATGCCAAGGATTTCATCATTAAGCCTGCTGACGGACCTAATCCCGGCAGATTTTTCTTTCAGTCCAGAAATGGCAATTATCTGCGCGGTACGATCGTCGGACAGGGAAATGTACCGGTTAAGCACTGCCTTAAAGCGCTGAAAAAGGCCGGCTATGACGGATATGTTGCAATTGAGTTCGAGGGCATTGAAGACTGTTTCCTAGCCTTAGAGGCTGGGCTGGAAAATCTAAAGCGCTATATCAGCGAAATAGATCAGTAATTCTAAAAAAAGGCTTTATGATTCGAATCATAAAGCCTTTTTTTTATTCGCCTATCTCGATCACTTCGCATCCCTCTACTGCTCTTGTAATCTGTTCCTCTAATTTGATAAGCGCCCGCTCACTTTTCTTCATATCCTCCAGCTTAGGACGTGTAACCGGATGCTTAGCCACAAAAATTGTGCAGCAATCTTCATATGGCAAAATGGATGTTTCAAATGTATCAATCCTCTGGGCAATATCGATAATTTCCTGCTTATCAAATCCAATCACCGGACGAAAAACTGGCAGCTTACAAACTTCATTCGTGCAGTAAAGACTAGCCAGCGTCTGACTGGCCACCTGCCCCAGACTCTCTCCTGTAATCAAGGCCTGAGCCTCTTCCTGCACGGCAATTCGTTCTGCAATTTGCATCATAACTCGCCTCATAATAATGGTCAGCTGTTCATGCGGGCATTTCTCATATATCTCCAGCTGAATTTCCGTAAACGGTACGACATAAAGCTTAATTTTTCCGGAATACAAGCTAACTCTGCGTGCTAATTCAACTACCTTTTCTTTTGCCCTATCCGTTGTATAAGGATGCGCATGAAAATATACAGCACATAGCTGCAGCCCTCGTTTAGCCATCATCCAGCCTGCCACAGGGCTATCAATTCCACCGGAAAGCAAAAGCGCTGCCTTCCCTGCCGTTCCTACCGGCATACCACCGGGGCCCGGAATTGTTTTACCATATACATATACCTGATTGCGCAGCTCCACATACAAATATACCTCAGGATGATGGACATCCACCTTCCACTCAGGAAATGCCGCCAATACACGGCTGCCCATTTCGCATGCGATTTCCATACTGGTCATCGGATACTTTTTATTGGCTCTCTTACATTCTACCTTAAACGTATGCTGTCCTGTATACTCCTGATGAATATGGCGCACCAGCGCTTTCTCTATGGTATCCAATTCATCATTTTCCAAAATCTCGACCGGACAGATCCCAATAATGCCGAATACTTTCTGCAGCCCCTCTATCGCACTTTCCATCCAGTCCTGTGTATTGTCTTTCGGTGCCGGAATAAATAAACGCCCCTGCTCCTTTTCAATCCACAGCTTTCCCAGACCCCGCAGCGTATGCTTGATATTTTTTATCAATACATTCTCAAAAATGGCCCGATTATTCCCCTTGATGGCAATCTCACCATATTTTACCAGAATTCCCTGATTCATTTGTTTTCCACCCTATTTTTATTTTCTAACAAACCGCCGTAGCATCGGTACAACCTGTTTCATTGCCGATACTACAGCCTGTATATCCTCTTCTGTATTATACCGCCCAAAACTAATCCGAAGCGATTCGTCAATTTCAGCAGCCGTTAATCCGATGGCATGAAGCGCAGGACTTTTTTCGTCCGGCTTATTCGATGCACAGGCTGACCCGGAGCTTACATAGATCCCATATTCCTCCAGTGCATGCAAAAGCACCTCTGAACGTACCTGTTCCACTCGTATGTTTAAGATATGCGCCGCCCCACCCTCCGGGCTTGCTCCATTGCATGTAATACCGTCTATCTCCTGCTGCAGTGCCTGAATCAGCTTAAGCTTCCATTGCTGCATCTTGGCTGTCAGCTCTTCATGCTGCTGCCACAGCTCTTCTGCTGCGGCTCCAAACCCTGCAATAAAAGGAACATTTTCCGTACCGGAACGAAAATGCCGTTCCTGACCTCCGCCCAAAATCAGACTGGGCAAATGAAGCCCTCGCCGAATATACAAAAATCCAATCCCTTTAGGACCATTGATCTTATGCGCACTTGTACTCATCAAATCGATTTCCCATCGTTTAGGGTATACAGGATACTTGGCAAAGCTCTGTACGGCATCCACATGAAACAAACATTCCGGCGTATTCTGATGAATCAGCTTTCCCATCTCCTGCACTGGATTGATGCAACCGGTTTCATTATTCACATGCAAACAGGTAACCAGAATCGTATCCGGTCTGATTTTTTGCTGCAAATCCTGCAGACGAATCTGTCCTGTCGCATCATTTTCCAGCTCCTCGACCTCATATCCCTGATCCTGTAAAAAACGCAGATTCTCTCTGGTTGCGGCATGCTCGCTGCGGCTAGTCAAGATGTGCTGTCCGCGCCGCTTCCCTCTCTCTGCTGCCCCTCTAATGGCCGTATTACTGCTCTCTGTTGCTCCGGATGTAAAAAATATCGTCTCCGGTTCTGCCATCAGGATCTGTGCCAGCTTCATACGGGCCTGCCTGATATACTTTTCAGCCTCCTGCCCCTTTCTGTGAAGAGAGGATGGATTTCCATAGGCGCTTTCCAAAACCTCCTTAATGAGCTGCACTGCCCTTTCACTCGGCTTTGTGGTTGCCGCATTATCTAAATAAACCTCTCTCATTTTCCGCCATCCACTTTCCTGTCACATTTGATCATATTCATATAAAATAAGGGCTGCCGCCGCCATGCCGGCTGTCTCTGTCCGCAAAATCCTAGGGCCTAAGCCTGCTGTCACTGCGCCTGCCCTTCGCAATGTCTCGATTTCCTCCGGCGCCCAGCCCCCTTCCGGCCCAATCCATACGGCAATCCTTTGCGGCCGCTCCTTCATTCCTCTCAAAATCTTTTTTAACGACTGATCCTTCGTCTCCTCATACAGTACCAGAACAAGGTCATAGTTGTCAAATGTTTTTATGCTTTCCTTCAGAGAAGCCACCGGATAAACCTGAGGCAGTACGCCGCGACCGCTCTGCTTGGCTGCCGACTCCGCAATTTTACTCCAGCGCATTCTCTTGCCTTCTGCTTTCTTTTGTTCCAGCTTGACCACGCTGCGCTCCGTCATCACCGGCACAAAACCACAGACTCCAATCTCCACCCCTTTTTGCAGGATCCATTCCATTTTTTCTGCCTTTGGCAGTCCCTGAAAAATCGTAATGGCAACCGCCGGCTCCGCCTGACACGGATATCGCTTTAGGATCCGGCATTTAATTTCTCCGGCCGCGGCCGAAAAAATTTCACAGGCATAATCCTGTCCCTGTCCGTCACATACGGTTATCCGGTCTCCCTGTTCCTTACGCAAAACATGGAGGATATGATGGGCGTCTTCTCGAATCACCAGAAAATCGCCCTGAACATCCTCCATCGGTATAAAAAACTTTGGCATACTTCTTCACTGCAGGCGGCTGTAAATCGCAACCCAGCTGCCCTGCTCCCTTACCTCTATGATTTGATATCCTGCCTCTGTCAGCATCTTTTCTACATCTGCGCGGCGCTCCTGAATAATGCCTGAAGCAATAAAGCAACCGCCTTTTTTCAGAAATTCTTTCGCCTGCGGTGCCAGCAGGATAATCACATCGGCGATAATATTGGCTACAATCACATCGGCCTTAATCTGCTTTAGAGCGTCCACCTCTGTTAAGTTCCCTGCATATACGGCTACCTGCTGCTGCACCTGATTTTTCTGTACGTTTTCCTTGGCCACCAATACGGCATTAGGATCTAAATCCGAGCAGATAACCTGTTTGGCCCCTACCTTGGCCGCTACAATTCCCAAAATGCCGCTTCCGCATCCGATATCCAATACCGTGTCGCCAGGCTGAACCTGTTCCTCCAGCAGCTCCATACACATCGAGGTTGTTTCATGTGTACCCGTGCCAAAAGCCATCCCAGGATCCAAAGAAATGCGGATATCTCCTGGTTCATCCTCAGCCTCCACCCAGGAAGGCACTACAAAAATGTGATGTCCTAAATGAAAGGGCTGATAATACTTTTTCCATGCATTCGCCCATTCTTCCTCGGCCATCAGCTGCGTATCAATCTGAGCGCTTCCTACCGGCAGATAAGCGGCAATCCCGTCAATGGATGCCTTAAGCCTAAAGAGTAAATCCTCCAGCGCCGCCGGCGTGGGCACGATTTCTGTTGAAAAGTAGCAGCGCATGAGCACTTCATCTCTTTTTAGATCCTTTAACAGCTCTTCGTCGATATAATCCCAGCTAGTCGGATCTTTCTCCTGATTTAAAATATCCTTAGGATCAAAGATCTCTACGCCGCCGGCCCCCAATTCAGTAAAGGCATAACTAATCGCCTCTACTGCCTCTGTCACCGTATGCACCGTAATCTGATGATATTTCATCTAAGTCCGCCTCCTTAGCGTTTCTTTTTAAAGAACGATGGCTTGGATTGATCCCTTGTTGTCGTCCCCATGGCCTCGCCAAATTCTTTCAAAAGCTTTTTTTGATGCTCCGTCAGCTTCCGGGGAACCTCTACATTCACCGTCACATACAGATCGCCTCGCTGGTTCTGATTGCGGAGATAGGGAACTCCCTTTCCTCTCAAACGGAATCTGGTCCCTGTTTGCGTGCCGGCCGCCATATCATACTCCACTTGGCCGTCCAGCGTCGGAATGGTAAGCGTATCGCCCAGCGCCGCCTGCACAAAGCTCACAGGCACGCTGCAATACAAATCATAGCCCTCACGGCTAAAATTGGCATCCGGCTTTACCATCACGGTAATATACAGATCTCCGTTTGGTCCTCCCTGTGTGCCTGGCTCTCCCTTTCCGGGCATGCGCACGCTTTGTCCGGCGTCAATGCCCGCCGGTATATTGATTTCATAGGTCTTTTTCACCTTGATGCGGCCCGTTCCGCCGCACTTTTCGCATTTTTCACGAATGTATTGTCCGCTGCCACCACAGGTGGAACAGGTTCTAACGCTCGCCATAGTGCCAAACATCGTCTGCTGCTGCACGCGCTGCTGGCCGCTTCCATGACAGGTTGGGCACGTTTCTGGCTGTGTGCCTTTTTTCGCGCCGTTGCCGCCGCATTCCGGACAGGTATCATATACCCAGAGATCCACATTTTTTTTGCAGCCAAAGGCCGCCTCTTTAAAGGAAATTTCAATCCTTGTCTGCACATCATGTCCCGGCTGCGGACCTCCCCTTCTTCTGCTGCCGCCGCCAAAGATATCACTAAAGCCACCGCCGAAAATATCACTGAAACCGCCAAAGATATCATTAAAATCAAAGCCGCCGAATCCACCGGCGCCGCCAGCGCCTCCTTCAAAGGCGGCATGGCCATATTGATCATACTGTGCTCTTTTTTCCTGATCGCTCAGTACCGCGTATGCTTCGGAAGCTTCCTTAAATTTTTCCTCCGCTTCTTTGTCGCCGGGGTTTGCATCAGGATGATATTTTTTCGCCAATTTCCGGTATGCGCGTTTTAAATCCTGATCTGTCGCATTTTTTTCAACGCCTAAGACTTCATAATAATCTCGTTTATCTGCCATCTTACTCCTACACTCCTATTATCGTTACCACTCTATATGCACTCAAAGGCGCCTTGTTCCAAGGCGCCTGTTGAGATTCAATTTTATACTTCCTTAAAATCAGCATCTACCACGTTATCATCCTGCGGTCCGTTATTTCCACTATTGCCGCCGGTATGACCCGTATCCTGGCCAGCTGATCCTTCCTGCGGAGCTGCCTGCTGATACATCTTGGTAGCCATTTCATTGAGTGCTTTGGTCAGTGCCTCGGTCTGTGCTTTCAGTTCTGCTACTTCAGCATCGCCCGGATTCTGATTATTTTTATTCTTCTCTACGAGAGCCTTCAGCTTTGACAGCTCTGCTTCAATCGCACTCTTATCGGCTGCCGGTACCTTATCGCCCAGTTCCTCCAAGGATTTCTCTGTCTGGAAGACCATCGCGTCCGCCTCATTCTGAGCATCAATCGCTTCCTTGCGCTTTTTGTCCTCCGCTGCATACTGCTCAGCTTCTTTTACAGCCTTATCGATTTCATCATCTGACAAATTCGTTGAAGCTGTAATGGTAATTTTCTGTTCCTTACCGGTTCCCAGATCCTTTGCTGTTACATTTACAATACCATTGGCATCGATATCAAAGGTAACCTCAATCTGCGGTACACCGCGGGGAGCTGCCGGAATTCCATCCAGGCGGAAGCGACCTAAAGTCTTATTATCCTTAGCCATGGGACGCTCGCCCTGTACAACATGGATATCTACCGCGGTCTGATTGTTCTCAGCCGTAGAAAATACCTGACTCTTCTTTGCCGGAATTGTCGTATTTCTCTCAATTAAAGGAGTTGCTACGCCGCCCATTGTCTCGATTCCCAGTGTCAGAGGCGTTACATCCAGCAGCAAAATATCGCCGGAACCCGACTCGCCGGAAAGCTTTCCGCCTTGAATCGCTGCGCCAATTGCTACGCACTCATCGGGGTTAAGGGCCTTGGAGGGTTCTTTTCCTGTAATCTTTTTAACAGCCTCCTGAACAGCCGGAATACGCGTAGAACCTCCGACCAGTAGTACCTTATCCAGCTGAGATGCCTGCAGCCCTGCATCATTTAATGCATTGCGTACGGGCGTCATCGTTCTTTCTACCAGATCAGCCGTCAGACGGTCAAAATCTGCTCTTGTCAAGCGCACAGACAGATTCTTATAGCCATCCTCATTGGCTGTAATAAACGGAATATTAATATCGGTACTGGTCATATTAGACAGCTCTTTTTTTGCATTTTCTGCTGCATCCTTCAGACGCTGCATAGCCATTTTATCACCGGACAGATCAATTCCCTCTTCCTTCTGGAATTCTTTAATCAGATGATCAATCACGCGCTGATCAAAATCATCGCCGCCCAGATGATTATCGCCGCTGGTGGCCAGCACTTCAATGACACCATCACCAATATCAATAATCGATACATCAAAGGTACCGCCGCCCAGATCGTACACCATGATGGTCTGTTCATTTTCATTATCCAGACCATACGCCAGTGCAGCTGCCGTAGGCTCATTGATAATACGCTTAACATCCAAACCGGCAATTTTACCGGCATCCTTTGTCGCTTGACGCTGTGCATCGTTAAAGTAAGCAGGTACCGTAATTACGGCTTCGGTTACGCCCTCTCCCAGATAGCTTTCTGCATCGCTCTTAAGCTTCTGCAAAATCATTGCGGAGATTTCCTGCGGGCTATAGCTTTTTCCATCGATTTCGGTACGGCTGTCAGTGCCCATTTTTCTCTTAATAGAACGCACCGTTTTATCCGGATGTGTAATTGCCTGACGTTTTGCCAGATCGCCTACCAGACGCTCTCCTGTTTTACTGAACGAAAGGATGGAAGGGGTCGTACGACTTCCCTCCGGATTCGTAATTACAACCGGCTTGCCGCCTTCCATAACGGCTACACAAGAATTGGTTGTACCTAAATCAATACCGATAATTTTTCCCATGATACATTTCCTCCAATTTTATCAATTAATTTGCCACTTTTACAAGGCTGGGACGAATTACTACATCATTCAGCATATATCCCTTTTGGAATACTTCGACGATCTCGTTTTCACCATATTGATCATCCTCTACATGCTGCATTGCATCGTGAAAATGCGGATCAAAGCTCTGCCCAAGCGCCTCCATCTGTTCAACTCCCAGATTTTTCAGTGCTCCCAGCATCTGCTGATAGGTCATTTCCACACCCTTTACAAAAGTATCTTCTTTATCCTTTGCGGCGGCAAGCGCTCGTTCAAAGTTATCAATAACTGGCAGGATGGCTTCTACCACATAGCTAACGCCCCTGTTAAAGATCTGTTCTTTTTCCTTGGTGGTCCGTTTGCGGTAATTGTCAAACTCTGCCATCGTGCGAAGCAACTGATCCTTCATTTGCGCAAGCTTAAGCTCTGCCTCTTTTTCTGGTGAAACCACTTCCTCCTTGGCTTCCTCTGTCTGCTCAGCTACTGCAGAATCAACCTCTTCCTGCGTTTGATTTACAGCTTCTTCTGCCGCTTCCTTCTCACGGCTTGCCTGATCTGCTTCCGTCATATCGTTCCTCCTCTTTTCCGCCTTCCTCTTCAAAAAACTGAGGAAAGTCTTTTGTTAAATATTCTAAGGCGGAAACCACCTTATCGTAATCCATTCTCATAGGACCTACCACGCTGATCGACCCGATACTGCGGTGATTGTAGTGATATGTCGCCGTGACAATACTGCAGTCCTGAAGCTGCTCCGCTTGATTTTCCGAGCCGATCCGAATCTGCAAGCTTCCTCCTGCTTTTTCATGCTCATCGCTTCCAATCAAATGGAGCATCTGATCCTTTTGCTGGAAAAACTCCATCAAGGCTCTTGCCCTGGAAATATCGCTAAACTCAGGAAAATTCAAGATATTCGTAGTGCCGGCCGTAAACACATCCACATCATCTGCATATTGCATCGTATCGTTGATGGCGCCCAAAAGGCTTTCCATCATTTCACTCTCAATCTGGCTCTCACGCTTGATTTTCTGAATCAATGGGAGATTCATCTCGCTCACCGCCAGACCTGCCAGATTGCGATTCAGCACATCAGATAACCGATACAGAGCTTCTGGTTTCATCGGTCTCGCAATGGGAATCACATGGTTGCGTACGATGTTCCCATCTGTCACCAACACCAAAATAACAGATTTTTGATCCAGCGGAATCAGCTGAATATGCTTAAGCTTTGCTTTTTTAAACTGCGGCATCGTTACAATTGCCGTATATTTAGTGAGTGCTGCCAGAAGATCGCCAATTTCACGAAGCATGGAATCCAGCTGCATGGTTTTTTCTCTTAAGATACTCTTAAGCACATTTGCCTGCTCCTGACTCATCTGATCCCGCTCCATCAGCTGATCTACATAAAGCCGATACCCTTTGGAAGAGGGAATGCGACCGGCCGATGTATGCGGCTGTTCAATTAAGCCAAGCTCCTCAAGGTCCGACATCTCATTGCGAATCGTAGCAGAGCTAATACCCATCGGAAACCGACGCGAGATGGTCCGCGAGCCCACGGGCTCTGCTGTCTCCAGGTAATTCATGATGATGGCCTGCAAGATCTGAAGCTTGCGCTCGCTCATGTCCATTGTCATCACCTGCCATCTATTTTGTTAGCACTCAACGTTAAGGAGTGCTAACATCTGGTTATAAGATAGCACTTGCCCTTTAGTTTGTCAAGTGCTTTTTTTAAATAATCATAAAATTTTAATCCAGCAAAAAATCAGCAAATACCTGATTGGCCACATCCAGTCCTCGCTTCGTAAGATAGATCCTATCTTCCTCCTGTTTCAATAGCCCATACTGCAAATGCTTTGATATGGCAGCTTCGTAGACCGTCTCCATGGACCTCCCAAAAAGGCGCAAAAACTCGCTCCCTTTCACGCCGTGCGTGCATCTAAGCCCCAGAAACATAAACTCCTCCATCTGATCCTGAATACTTAGCACCTGCCGCTCTTCACAAATTGCCTTCTGATCAGCACTATGAGCAATATAAAGCTCCAGATCGCTTGTGTTTTTTGTACGAATCTGCTCTTTTAATAAAGAGGATGCCCCAAGGCCAAGGCCGATATACGGCTTACGCCGCCAATAGCCTATATTGTGCCGGCTTTCATAGCAGGGCTGCGAGAAATTTGAAATCTCATATTGCCGCATGTTTGCTTCTGACAATAGCTGACATGTGCGCCAGTACATCTGACGCTCCGTTTCTTCGTCCGGCAAATCCAGCTCTGATTGTTTTTCAAAAAAGAGTGTTCCTTCTTCTAAAATTAAACTATAGCAAGAAAGATGCTGCGGGTTTAGTGTTAGCGCTTGGCGGAGCGTTTCTTCCCACATTGAAAGCGTCTGGCCCGGAAGACCCATCATTAAGTCAAAAGAAATATTCTCAAAGCCTGCCCTGCGAAGGAGCTCCCAGCTTTCTATGACCTGCTTCTTTGTATGAATCCTCCCTAATCTTTTAAGTAAATGATCATCCATAGCCTGTACACCCATACTAATCCGATTGATCCCCTTCTGCTTCCAAAAATGTGCTTTTTCAGCTGTAACGGTTCCTGGATTGACCTCTATTGTCTGCTCTGCATCGTTCTCTATATGAAAGCTCTTCTGCAGCGCCTTCAGGATTGAATCCAATTCATCGCAGGACAGCACAGACGGCGTGCCTCCTCCAATAAAAACAGAAGACACCGGCCAGGTCTCTTTTCCTTTCCAGCTTTCAATTTCTGCACACAGCGCTTTCACATAGGCTTGCCTGCATTCTGCGGCTGCCGGAAAGGAAAGAAAGTCACAGTAGGCACATTTTTGTATACAAAAAGGGATATGCACATATAGCATCATGCTTGACTGCATACCCCTTCACTCCTTACTTTTTATTTTCTTCCGATATCGTGACGGTAATGCACATTTTCAAATGTGACATCATCAATGTGCTTATAGGCTTTATCAATCGCTTTGTCAAGAGCAACATCCAAGGCTACAACTCCTAATACGCGTCCCCCGTTTGTCACAATCTTTCCCTCTGCATTTTTCGTAGTTCCCGCATGGAAAAGCAGCATATCCTTCCGGTCCTTAAATGCATCCAGTCCTTGAATCGGATATCCCTTCTGATACTGCACCGGATACCCTCCGGAAGCTAAAACCACACATACGGCCGCATTATCTTCCCATTCAATTTCAACCTGATCTAGGCTTCCATCGATACAGGCTTCAAAAATATCGACCAAATCGCTTTTTAGCCGCGGCAATATAACCTGTGTTTCGGGATCACCAAAGCGTGCATTATATTCAAGCACTTTAACCCCCGACTGCGTCAGCATCAGCCCAAAGAAAATAATTCCTTTGAAAGTACGTCCCTCTGCGTTCATAGCATCCACAGTCTTCTGGAATATTTTTTCCTCTGCTTCCTTTTGATATGTCTCTGTATAATACTGACTCGGAGAAAAAGTACCCATGCCGCCGGTATTAAGCCCTTGATCATGATCCAGTGCGCGTTTATGATCCTGTGCGCTTACCATGGTACGGACCGTCTTTCCATCACAGAAGGAGAGCACCGAGACTTCCTGTCCCTGTAAAAACTCTTCCACCACCATCTGTGCGCCGGCCTGTCCAAATTTCTGATCGACCATGATCTCATCTACGCCTGCAAGCGCCTCTTCCTCATTCTGACAGATCAGTACCCCTTTGCCAAGAGCGAGTCCATCTGCTTTCAGAACAATCGGATATGTCTTATGCTCCCTTAAAAAGCTTTTAGCCGCATCGGCATCGTTAAACTCCCAATAGCCTGCTGTCGGGATTCCGTATTTCTGCATGAGCCGTTTAGAAAACACCTTGCTGCCCTCTAAAATGGCGGCATTGGCTCTTGGTCCAAAAATCCGCAGTCCCCGCGCCTCAAACTCATCTACAATTCCAAGCATCAATGGATCATCCATGCCCACTACTGTCAAATCAATCTGTTTCTCTACTGCAAAATCAGCTAAGCCCTTGATATCGGTAGCAGAAATGGCTACACATTCTGCTAGCTGTGCAATTCCGGCATTTCCCGGCGCACAATAGATTTTTTCTGCTTTCTGGCTCTGCGCAAGCTTCCATACAATTGCATGCTCTCTTCCGCCGCTTCCTACAACCAAGATCTTCATTCTGCTCTCTCTCCTTTTATCGTGACTTTATGATCCTCTATAATAAGCTGATCCTCTGAAAAAAGCCGTACTGCCTCTGGAAGCAGCTTCCACTCTGCCTCTTCCATCACGCGTCTTTGCAAAATTTCCGGCGTATCTCCTGTCATTACCTTAACCGCCTGCTGCAGCACAATCGGCCCGGTATCAGTGCCGGCATCCACAAAATGCACGGTCGCCCCTGTCACCTTAACGCCTCTCTTCAGTACCTCTTCATGCACCTTTAATCCATAAAAGCCATCACCGCAGAAAGAAGGAATCAAGCTGGGATGAATATTGAGAATCCGACCTTCAAAAGCATCTGTCACCGCCTTGCCAAGCACTACTAAATATCCTGCCAGAACAATGAGATCAATTTCCCGTTCCAGTAAAAGATCCCTTAAGGCCACATCATATTGCTGTTTGGTTTCAAACTGCAGCGTCGACAGATAAATCGATTCTATGCCAGCCTGCTTGGCCCTTTCCAGTCCGAATGCTTTTTTTCGATTACTGATTACACAAACAAGCTCCGCTAGTGGCAGCCGCCCCTCTGCTTTTGCATCGATCAGGGCCTGCAGATTGGTACCGCCTCCAGATATTAAAACCGCTACTCGTTTCATTATGCCTTTTCTCCAATTTAAGTTTATCGTGAAGCAATATAAAAAATCAGTTTTTTCAACTGATTTTTTATAAATCCCATTACAGGATCACACCTGGTGTCTCTTCTTCACTTTTTACAATACGGCCAATCTGATATGCTTTTTCTCCGCTTTCCCGCAGTGTTTGCAGTGCCAAATCTGCCTCTGCCGGATCAACGGCCAGCATCATACCGATTCCCATATTAAACGTATTGAACATTCCTTGTTCGCCTACGCCGCCGCGCTTCTGCATGAGAGCAAAAATAGGCGGAATTTCCCAGCTTCCTTTTTCAATCTGTGCGTTCGTATAATGCGGCAGCATTCTAGGAATATTCTCGTAAAAACCTCCGCCGGTTATATGGCTAATCGCCTTAATTTCTACTTTTTTCTTTAGCGCTTCAATTGCATTCACATAAATCTTGGTAGGTGCCAGCAGCACTTCTCCCAGCGGCTTGTCCAGCATTCCAAAATCATCTGCTAAAATTTCTTTTGCTCTTTCCGTATCCAAATCGAAAATTTTGCGAACCAGAGAGAAGCCGTTACTATGTACACCACTGCTCGCGATCCCAATAATCACGTCGCCTTCTTTTACTTTAGATCCGTCGATCACATCCTTGCGATCCACAATACCCACTGAAAAACCAGCAATATCATATTCATCTACCGGATAAAAGCCAGGCATTTCAGCGGTCTCTCCGCCGATGAGAGCACTATGGCTTTGACGGCAGCCATCGGATACGCCCTTTACAATCTCAGCAATCTTTTCCGGTACATTTTTACCGCAGGCAATATAGTCCAAAAAGAAAAGCGGGGTTGCACCGCAACAAACGACATCATTAACGCACATGGCCACTGCATCAATGCCAACCGTATCATGCCGATCCATCAAAAAGGCTACTTTTAATTTTGTTCCCACTCCATCGGTCCCGGATACTAAAATTGGTTCCTCCATTTTCTGATCAGCAATCGAAAATAGTCCGCCAAAACCACCTAAATCCGTAATCACATTCGAATTAAACGTAGTCTGTACATGCTGCTTCATCAGAGCGACAGCCTTATAACCAGCCTCTACATCAACTCCGGCACTTTTGTATTCAATAGCCATATAATCCTCCATTCTAAGCTGTACCTATTTGGCACTCAAATTCTACATTTATTTTACCCTGTGCATTATCGATTGTCAATCTGCTTTTTCAGTTAATAGTGACCAAATCCAAGTTTTTACCTGCTCTAAATTGCTTGTATTATTGACAATTCCTAAATATAAAGGAAGTCCCGGCGCACAGGCATCCAGTTGCGCATCCCCGCCGGCAACGCGGATCAAACAGGGAAGGTCTTTTACCATCGACTCCGCCCGTCCGTTATTGGTGGTAATTTTATAGGATACATATAAAATGCCTTCTTCTCCTTCCGGAGCTTTTTCCGCGGCCAATCGCTCCAATTCAAGAAATTCTTCTTCCGTAAATACATCCCTTAGATCCAAATACAGTCCCATGGATACATCGTTTACCATGCTATCCTGATCTCCTACAACCACATCCAGCATCCCAGCCGCAACACTGCCAGCTAATCGGTATAGCATAGCGTTCGCTTCCTCTGCTTCCGCCTGACTGTAACCGGTATAAAATTGCTCAGCCCAAAACTGTTTTTCTCCGTTCTCTGTCATTTGCGGAAACTTTTCTGAAAGATGAACCGGCAGGGCGTCGATCGCATCCGGATCTAAAAGCTTAGCCCTTACTCCAATCTGCAAACATTTCTCCTGCGGCTTATCAAAGGTAAATCTTCCAATGAACCATACGAGCATGCCTAATAAAGCCATTCCAATCAAAATCTGCAGCCAATAATTCTGCAGAATATAGCTGATTTTTTCTTTTATTGTCATTTGCTGATAAGCTGTTTTTACTTTTTCACGATCTGTATCCATTCTGCCTCCACCTTCTGGTTAATATAATTTAGTCTACCTCTTTTCCCCCTTTTTTGCAACAAAAAGAAAAAAACAAACTGTAAACAAATAATGAAATCTACCCTTTATTTTAGACTCCGTTAAAATTTCGATAAAATTCCTCATATTGACAGGTGTATCTAAAATTGAAACTCCCATACTAAAATTGAGCTCGTCAAATCTCAAAAGAAAGGATGGTAAATCATGATGAATTGTGTATTTAAGGGTTTTTTTAATGATCCCGATAGTGCAGAGGCTGCTTACTATGCGCTTCGCAGCAAACAGCTGGTCAACGACCTGGAAACCTCGAATTTAGCGACGCCTCGTTTTACCAGCATGGCTCCGCAAATTGCATATTCTGCTGAGGGGAATACGATGATCAATTCTTCCGTAGAACATGCAGGGCTTTTTAACAATTTTTTAACCAACAATGATCCCCGAGTCGCCATGACGCCATTTCTTCAGGCTTCTGAACGAGAAAAAGAGGCGTCCTCCAAAGCAGATACCTCTTTTTATCTATATGGTCACTGCCGCCGAAAAGATCTGGATGCAGTCAGCGCCTGTTTAAGGAATTTCGGCGCTTACTCCGTGCTTAGCTCCGGTGTAGAACGCCCTTCTCGCTTTCAACATTAAAACTTTTTCCGATAGTCACCAAAGACCTGACGGATCACCTGCGTCAGGTTTCTGGTCTCTATCACTTCTACTTGGGATAGCTTTTTCTTTCCCTCCGCTTTTAAACTATCCGGCGGCACAAAGATTCTGCTAAACCCCATCCGGACAATTTCCCGAATCATCATCTCTAAAGAAGGAACTTTTTTTAGCTCTCCCGTCAATCCTACATCCCCAATAAATACTGTATCAGCAGGGATGCTTTTTTTTAAGGCTGAAGATACCAGTGACATAATGACAGCTAAATTGACGGACTGCTGATTCAGCTTCAGCCCTCCCGTCGACTTGACAACCACATTTTTATCATATAGTGCAATCCCGCCTCGCTGCTCCAAAATAGAAATCAATGTAGCTAATTGATCGCGTTTCATGCATTCTGCAATCCGAGAGGGATAGGGGGTAAAGCTCTGTGAAATCAGCGTTTCTACTTCCGCAATCATGGGTCTGGTGCCTTCTTTAATGACGGATAAGGCGCTTCCTGTAATATCAGCCTCAGGATCGCGTTTCGTCATAAAATACTGAGACGGGTTATCAATTGCCTGCAGTCCATTTTCTTCCATCGTAAAAAATCCCATCTCTCCAGTGCTTCCAAAACGATTTTTAGTCGCAGAGAGCGTTCTCAGTTCCTCTGCTGGATCCGCTTCCATATATAAAACTGTATCGACCATATGCTCCAATGCACGCACGCCAGCCAACTCATCCTCTTTTGTCAGCTGCCCTGCCATTAAAACAGCTCTTGGATGCGCCGGATTTTTAGCCAGTTTCATAATGACATTCGTACATTCCAGTATTTGCGTAGGCGAACCAGGCCTGGAAGAGTACTCATCCAGAAAAAAAGTCTGAATGCTGTCTAAAATAATCAGCGCAGGGTCCGTCGCCTCAATGGCAGAAAGCACCTCATTCATATGTGAAGTAGAATGGACCCAAATATTTTCATGGATATCTTTCAAAATGCGGGCAGCTCTGCGGCGCAGCTGACTTTCGCTTTCCTCTCCGGATACATAAAGCACACGATATCCTGCCGATGCCACATCCTGTGCTGTCTGCAGCAATAAAGTAGATTTTCCTGCCCCCGGGCGTGCTGCGATAATGCTAATAGAATCTCTTACCAGACCGCCACCCAGCACGCGGTTTAATTCCTTCATCTGCGTCACAATTCTGTCGCTGCTTTGTACTGAAACCTTTTTCAGCTGCCTCAGCCCTTCACTTACTTTTACATGTGCATATTGGGTCTGTTCTGTCGATAAAACTGGTGCCTTTTCTTCTAAAGTATTCCAGGCATGACAGGCAGGACACTGCCCCATCCATTTACTGCTTTCATATCCACATTCTTTGCAAACATAGATCTCTTTTGTTTTAGCCATGTTCCCTCCTAGATCGACTGGTCACAGTCTCATTCCAGTATCCAGCTTAAATTCTCTTTTCCTTTCTCCAATCTAATATGATCGCCTGCTTTTATTTCTCCAGCCAAAATCTTTTCTGCCAGAACATTTTCTATCTGTGTTTGAATTACGCGGCGCAGCGGTCTCGCTCCATATACCGGAGTATAACCTTTTTCCGCTAACCAATCTGCCGCTTCCGGAAGGAGAGTCAATTCAATTTGCTGACTTTCCTGCACACGCCGCCTTACTTCAGCAAAGAGAATCTCCACAATTTGCCGAAGCTCCTCTTTATTCATCGGATGAAATACGATCGTCTCGTCAATTCGGTTTAAAAATTCAGGTCTAAAAATCCTCTTTACTTCTTCCAGTACTCCTTTTTTCATAGCTTCATATTCTTGCTGATGAGTTTCACCAGTCGCAAATCCCAGCTGCTTTGGCGCGCTGATACTCCTAGCTCCTGCATTGGATGTCATGATGATCACCGTGTTTTTGAAATCGATCCTACGTCCTTGTGAATCCGTAATATGGCCATCATCTAAAACCTGCAGCAAAATGTTAAACACATCTGGATGCGCTTTTTCAATTTCATCAAACAAAATTACCGAATATGGCTTGCGTCGAACCTTTTCGCTTAGCTGTCCGCCCTCTTCAAACCCTACATAGCCAGGAGGAGACCCAATCATCTTGGAGACGCTGTGCTTTTCCATATATTCTGACATATCGATGCGAATCAGCGCATCCTCCTGTCCAAATAGCACTTCGGCCAGGGCTTTACACAGCTCTGTTTTTCCCACGCCAGTGGGACCAAGAAACAGCAAAGACCCAATAGGACGCTTAGGATCCTTTAATCCGATCCTTCCTCTTCGTACTGTCTGTGCTACTGCTGTCACAGCCTCATGCTGTCCAATCACTCTTTCATGCAGGCGTTTTTCTAGATTACGCAGATTTTCTCCTTCTGCCTCTGCCAGCCTTTGGACAGGAATTCCTGTCCAATTCGCTACCACAGCTTCCACATCATCTACGCTTACCTCGCCACATGTTAAAGAGGCGCTTTTTTGACTTCTTTGCAGCTTAAACAGCTTTTCCTGTACTTCCATCTCCTGTTTTTTAATGTCCAGCGCTTTTTCCATCTGCCCCTTTAGAATAGCAGTCTCCTTTTCTTTGGCCAGCTGCTGCAGCTTTCTTTCCTGTTCCTGCAATAGCTGTGAATCTGGTTTGGAAAACATTCTCATATGCACGCGAGATCCTGCTTCATCCAGAAGATCCAAGGCTTTGTCCGGCAAAAAACGATCTGTAATATAGCGATGCGCCAAGTGTACGCATGCTTTGAGAGCCTCTGGCTGGATGTTGACCTGATGATGACGCTCATATTGTCGTTTTAGCCCCTCTAAAATCACCTCTGTCTCTTCTTCAGAGGGTTCCTCTACCTGAACTGATTGAAATCTTCTTGCCAATGCTCCGTCCTTTTCAACGTACTTTCTATATTCTCCCACTGTTGTAGCGCCGATCAGCTGCATCTCTCCCCGCGAAAGCGCCGGCTTCAAAATATTCGAAGCATCCATACTGCCTTCGGCAGCTCCTGCCCCTACCAGCGTATGAAGCTCATCCATAAATAGAATGATATTGCCCTCTCTCTGTACTTCCTCCATACAGCGCTTAAGACGTTCCTCAAATTCACCGCGATATTTAGAACCAGCGATCATCGCAGCCATGTCAAGCCCTAAAATTCTTTTTCCTTGCAGCATTTCCGGAACTTTTCCTTCTGCAATTCGCTGTGCTAATCCTTCCACGATAGCTGTTTTACCAACGCCGGGTTCTCCAAGCAGGCAGGGATTATTTTTAGTTCGCCTGCATAAAATCTGCATAATTCTCTCGATTTCTTTTTCTCTTCCGATAATCGGATCAAACAGATTAGCCCTTGCCATTGCAGTAAAATCTCTGCTAAAGCGCTCCACCACTGACCCTGCCGTTTCCTGTGGCGGCATTTCTTCTTCATGCATATCTGTCATCTCTCTTGCATGGCGCTGCTGCTTAGGCTTTGCAAGTCCAAGCTCCTGAAGAATCCGCTGTGCTATCTCGGGAACAGCCACTCCCATGATGCCTAAAAATCGAGCAGCGATAGATTCTGGCTCTAACAAAAGAGCCAGCAGCAGATGCTGCGTACCAATCTCCTGAAGCTCATTTTTTTGAGCAAGCTCTGCCGCATGCTCTAAAAGTACCTGCGCTTTGGGAGCCCATTCGATCGGATGCATCAGCTCTGATTCTGCACTGATGTCCATTTTGCTTAGCAGCTGCTCAAGCTTTTCCTCCGTTACCTCCAGCTGCTGCAAAATTTCTGCTGCATAAGAATCCTTTTGCATAGTCAGCGCCATGAGCAAATGCTCTGTACCAATATATCCATGTTCTAGCGCTAATGCGATCATTTCTGCACTTTTTAACGCTTCCTGTGCCTTCTTGGTATAATTCATTCACTTTTCCCTCTTTCTCGATTCATGACTCTCTTTAAAAATTGCCCCGTGTAAGATCCCGGCTCCTCTGCTACTGCCTCTGGCGTACCGGTTGCAATCACCTGTCCACCCTTATCGCCGCCTTCCGGACCTAAATCAATAATATAATCAGCCGTTTTAATCACATCCAAATTATGCTCAATCACCAGTACTGAATTGCCACCTTCTACCAGCTGCTGCAAAATAGTGACCAGCTTATGCACATCTGCAAAATGAAGCCCCGTCGTAGGCTCGTCCAAAATATAAAATGTTTTTCCTGTGCTGCGGCGACTCAGCTCCGTAGCAAGCTTTACCCGCTGTGCCTCACCGCCGGAAAGCGTAGTGGAAGGCTGCCCCAATTTGATATAGGACAATCCTACATCATAAAGCGTCTGAATCTTAGCGCGAATGCGCGGTACATTCTCAAAAAACGTCAGTGCTTCCTCAACTGTCATATCCAGCACATCCGCAATCGACTTTCCTTTATAATGCACTTCCAGCGTTTCACGATTATAACGCTTACCATGACAAACCTCACAGGGCACGTATACATCCGGCAAAAAATGCATCTCAATTTTCAAAATTCCATCGCCTGAGCAGGCCTCACAGCGCCCGCCCTTTGTATTAAAGCTAAACCGCCCCTTCTGATACCCGCGCAGTTTGGCATCCTGCGTTGCCGCAAAAAGCTCTCGAATCATATCAAACACACCTGTATAGGTAGCCGGATTAGAACGCGGCGTTCTCCCAATTGGCGATTGGTCAATTACAATGACCTTATCCAAATATTCTAGGCCAGTAATGCTTTCATAATGCCCCGGCTTAACCCGTGCCCGATTCAAATCTCTTGCTAAAATCTTATATAAAATTTCATTCACAAAGGTACTCTTACCTGACCCGGATACACCCGTCACACAGGTAAAAACTCCCAGCGGTATATCAAAGTTTGTTCCCTTTAGATTATTCTGTCGCGCTCCTCTTAAATGAAGCCATCTCTCTCCCGGTTCCCTACGCGTTTTGGGAATTTCAATCTTTTTACGCCCGCTCAAATAATCTCCTGTAATTGAATCCGGACAAGCCATAATCTCTTCTGCCGTTCCCTGGCAAATCAGCTCTCCGCCATGAACACCGGCCGCCGGTCCAATATCCACAATATGATCTGCTGCCAGCATGGTATCTTCATCATGCTCTACTACAATCAATGTATTCCCCAGATCCCGCAGCTCCTTCAGCGCATCCAGCAGCTTTTCGTTATCCCGCTGGTGCAGACCGATGCTGGGTTCATCCAAAATATATAAAACGCCTACTAAACCTGAACCAATTTGAGTGGCTAATCGAATTCGCTGTGCCTCACCGCCGGAAAGCGTACCCGCAGAGCGGGAAAGCGTCAGATAATCCAATCCTACATTATACAAAAACCCAAGTCTGGCCCGAATTTCCTTTAAGATCTGATGACCAACCAGCTGATCTCTTTCAGAGATCGTAAGCGTATCAAAAAACTGCTTTGCCTCTCGAATCGACATATCTGTCAAGCTTGCAATGCTGGTATCTCCTACTGTAACTGCCAGCGCTTCCGGCTTCAGCCGGTATCCATGGCATACTGGGCAGGCTGTATGTGTCATAAAAGCTTCGTACTCTCCGCGCATACTTTCCGGTGTCTCCTGATAGCGGCGCTGCAATGTGGGCAGCAGCCCTTCGTATTTCATGGAATAGCTGCGCGGACCAAAACGCCCTTCATATTCAATATGAAATTCCTCACCCTGATCTCCATAAAGCAAAATCTGCATCACTTCAGATGGCAGCTCTTTTACCGGCGTATCGAGTGAAAATTGATGTCTCTTCGCTAAAACCCGCATAATTTTGCCCGAATAGCTATCTGGATTACTTACAGAACCATACCCAGGTGCAACAATAGCGCCCTGATTTAATGACAGTTCCTTATTAGGAATCAAAAGATCTGGATCAAACTCTGCCTTAACACCCAAGCCTAAGCATTCCGGACAAGCTCCAAAGGGATTATTAAAGGAAAACATTCTTGGCTGCAATTCATTGATGCTGATCCCGCAATCCGGGCAGGCAAAATTCTGGCTGAAGGTATGCCTCGCTTTACCATCAACCTCTACCTCCAATAGGCCCTCTGTTAGATGCAGAACCGTTTCTATTGAATCCGTTAGCCTTTTGGCAATCCCTTCTTTTACAACTAACCGGTCTACGACAATCTCAATCGTATGCTTCACGTTTTTTTCCAACTCAATGTTCTCATCTAGCATATACATATTGCCATCAATCATTGCACGCACATATCCTGATCGCTTGGCCTTATCAAGCAGCTTGGTATGCTGCCCTTTTCTTCCGCGCACAACAGGCGCCAATAGCTGAATCCGGCTTCCTTCTGGCAAAGACATAATTTGGTCGACCATTTGATCTACAGATTGTTTAGCAATCTCCCTGCCGCATTTAGGGCAGTGAGGAATTCCGATTCGTGCATATAAAAGACGCAGATAATCATAAATTTCCGTTACTGTACCTACCGTAGAACGGGGATTTTTTGAGGTGGTTTTCTGATCAATCGCAATGGAAGGAGAAAGCCCCTCGATACTCTCTACATTTGGCTTTTCCATTTGACCTAAAAACATACGTGCATAGGAGGATAAAGACTCCATATATCGACGCTGTCCTTCAGCAAATATGGTATCAAACGCCAAGGAGGATTTCCCTGAGCCTGAAAGACCAGTGAACACCACAAGCTTATCGCGCGGAATCGTTAGATTCAAATTCTTTAAATTATGCTCATTGGCTCCCTTAATACGAATAACTGACCGATCTTCCATTATACTTCTCCTTTATTCATTTCTAAGCTATCCTTCATCCTATACTTCCATCTCTATATCACGCAGCGCTGTCTTCATCTCGACAATACGGTCACGAAGCTGAGCTGCTTCTTCAAAGCGCAGATCTGCTGCTGCCTTTCGCATCTCATTTTGCAATGCCGCAATATTTTTAAGCAGATCCTGTTTGCTCATGGATTCCGGTTCTACAAGCAACCGATCATCCTCTTCTGCCTCTGGAGCTAAAGTAGCCCGAATCACATCATGCACTTTTTTGGTAATACTCTTAGGAATAATGCCATGTTCCTCATTATACTTGGTCTGAATTTCTCGTCTCCGGTTTGTTTCATCCAGTGCCCGCTGCATAGACCCTGTCATCGTATCAGCATATAAAATTACGCGTCCATCTACATTTCGCGCTGCTCGTCCAATCGTTTGAATCAGCGCTGTTTCCGAACGCAAAAATCCTTCTTTATCTGCATCTAAGATAGCAATGAGAGAAACTTCAGGGATATCCAGCCCTTCGCGTAGCAGGTTAATACCGATCAAGACATCATAGACACCTGTCCTTAAGTCCCTTACAATTTCTAGTCTCTCCAGCGTATCAACGTCTGAATGCAGATACTGTACTTTAATCCCGGCTTCTTTTAAATACTTTGTCAAATCCTCCGCCATTTTTTTAGTGAGCGTCGTCACCAGTGTTTTTTGTTGTTTAGCTGTAACCTTTCGAATCTGAGCAATCAAATCATCAATTTGCCCTTCTACTGGACGAATTTCTACAAATGGATCGATCAATCCTGTCGGCCGAATAATTTGTTCAGCCTTTAGCTGCTCGTGCTCTGTCTCATAGGGTCCAGGAGTAGCCGATACAAATAGAATCTGATGGATTTTCTGTTCAAATTCTTCAAAATTTAATGGTCTATTGTCCTTAGCAGAAGGCAAACGGAATCCGTAATCCACCAAAGTTGTTTTACGGGATTGATCTCCATGGTACATAGCCCTTACCTGAGGCAGCGTCATATGCGACTCATCGATCATGATTAAAAAATCTTTAGGAAAATAATCCAACAGGGTATGAGGCGTACTGCCCACCTCCCGTCCTGAAAGATGTCTGGAATAATTTTCGATTCCACTGCAAAACCCGGTTTCACGCATCATCTCGATATCAAAATTAGTACGCTGAGCAAGTCTCTGTGCTTCTAAGATCTTATCCTCGGCCATTAATTCCTTTAGCCTTATATCCAGTTCTTCTTCTATGCTCGTTACTGCTTTTTCCATCTTGTCTGCCGGCGTTACATAATGAGACGCGGGGAATAAAATAATATGCTCTCGAATCCCTACGATTTCTCCGGTCAGAGTGTCCACCTCTACAATTCGATCGACCTCGTCCCCAAAGAATTCAATCCTGTATGCATTCTTATCTTCGGCAATCGGCATAATCTCTAAAACATCGCCTCTGACCCGAAAGGTACCTCTAGCCAAGTTCATATCATTTCGCGTATACTGCAATTCTACTAAACGCTGCAGCACACTGTCTCTTTCTTTGATCATCCCAGGTCTAAGCGATAAGGTCATACTATTATAATCAATGGGATCCCCCAAACCATAGATACAGGAAACACTGGCTACAATAATGACATCACGCCGCTCAAACAAAGCGGCCGTCGCAGAATGTCGAAGTTTATCAATCTCATCATTGATCGCACTATCCTTTTCAATAAAGGTATCTGTCTGCGGCACATATGCTTCCGGCTGATAATAGTCATAGTAGGACACAAAATACTCCACTGCATTATGGGGGAAAAACTCTTTAAATTCACTATATAACTGCGCTGCTAATGTTTTGTTATGCGCCAGAATTAGAGCCGGCTTATTTAGTTCTGCAATAATATTAGCCATCGTAAATGTCTTACCGGAACCGGTTACTCCTAATAAAGTCTGACACCGATTTCCTTTCTGAAAGCCTTCTACCAGCTGCTGAATTGCCTGAGGCTGATCTCCTGTTGGCTTAAAGGGTGAGACAACTTGAAACTTATTCTCTTTTTGCATATGAATCTCCACTTAAAAAATCTTGTTCTTTTCTCTAACTTTAAAACTACGATAAAGAACAAGTGTTCTCCTTATTTTACTGTAAATCATGATAAATGTCAACTGTTATTATACTGTTTTTCATCTTTCTTCAATAAGGATATACGAAAAAGCAGGAGGCTTTAAGCAGCCTCCTGCCTGTAATGATGATATGCTCTTTCCTAGGCGTCTTAGGACTCCCTGCGTCCTGCAGCTCTCTCCGCCATGCTGCTCGCCAGCTCATCCTCCATACTCTTCTCTCTCTTCTTCTGCTTTACCATGTGCACAATCAGCACAACCACCATCGCCAACAGTATGATCAGCGCCGGTATATCCCACATGCAAAATCCTAACGTCGTATGAATCATTTCACTCATCCTCTCTTCCTCCTTTCCTTATCTTCCTGTTTCCTCTAGCTCTTTCCTTAGCTCAAACATCCGTTTCTGTCTCTTCTTCCGGTCATGCGTGTAGTACAGCTCTACCATAAACGCCACCATAAGCAGGATCAGATGCAGAATGC